>JACCYR010000022.1 GCA_013696385.1 Acidobacteriota bacterium | reverse complement strand
ACGAAGAAAAAATCGGGCAAAAGGTCGGCAATGTGAAAATTTTCGACATAAAAGACTTTGCCAAAGTCGCCAAAAGAGATAAGATAGATGTAGCGGTTATCGCCGTTCCCGCGCAATTTGCTCAGAGCGTTTTGGAAAAAGTTACGGAAGCGGGAATTAAAGCCGTAATGAATTTTGCGCCAACGCCTTTGCGCGTCGAATGCGATGTAAAGTTGAAAACAGTTGATTTAACGATTTCGCTCGAAAGTCTTTCATACTTTTTGGCGCACTCGAACAACGCCAACGGTAAAAATTTGAAACCAAATTCAACCGAGCGGCGAAACGCTTTATGAAGAAAAGTTTTATTTGAAACTTTCGGCTGTTGTTTTTAGTATTTAATTTTCAAGAGGTGATTTTATGGTTTGTAAAGGATTTGTTAAAAGATTTGTTCCGTTTTTCTTAACATTTGCGGTCGGGTTGTTTATCGCAAGTTTCTTTGTTTCGGTTGCTGCGCCGAGTTTTCGGTTTAAGCGTGATTTTAGAAATCATCGTGAATATCATCGGAGGATGGAATTTGAAAATCAGCGGTTGCAAGAAGAAAATTCTCGGCTGAAAAGGGAATTATCGCTAAGAGATAAGCGAGAGATGACGAAATATGCTTTCGAGAATGATTTTGACGTTCCGCCGCCCGTTTCAATTGCGCCGCATAAGGTTGTGCCTTATCCGGGCAGATAATTTCGGACGAATAGAAAACGCGACCACAGGTTAGCCAAATGAACACGAAACGAAGTTTTTCCAATTAGTGTTTGATTGTGCTAATCTGTGGTTTCTTATTTTATGGACGAATCACAAGCGCGAAAACTCATCATCGAAGTCGGAAAATTGCTGTATGAACGAAGCTATGTTGTTTCGTCGGACGGCAACGTCAGCATTCGCTTGGACGAAAATCGTGTTTTGGCAACGCCGACGATGACTTGTAAAGGCAGAATGACCGAAGAAAGTTTGGCGATTACGGATTTAGAAGGCAAACCTTTAAACGACAAAAAAGCATCGTCGGAACTTGCGATGCACCTTTTGGTTTATAAAATGCGTCCTGACATCAACGCCGTTTGCCACGCGCATCCGCCGCACGGAACGGCTTTTTCGGTTGCGGGTTTGGCGATTGACGCGCCGATTCTTTCGGAAGTTATTTTAACACTCGGCTGTGTTCCACTAACAAATTACGGAACGCCTTCGACCAATGAATTGACCGAATCAATGAAGCCTTTTGTTGAGCATCACAACGCGCTTTTGATGGCAAATCACGGTGCGGTTGCTTATGGCGCGGATTTGTGGCAAGCGTTTGACAGATTGGAAACTTTGGAACACACGGCGAAAATCGCCATTCTTTCACGCGCCCTCGGCGGCGCAAACGATTTGCCGAAGGACGCAATCGAAAAACTTATTAATATTCGTGAAAAAGCCGGATACTTAACCGAATCTGCGCGTTGCCAAGCGTGCGGATATTTGGAACACGCCGATATTGCCTGCGGACTTGACGAAAATTCAACAAGTAAGCCAAACTCAAACGGTGCAAAAATTTCTTTAAGCCGCGAAGAATTGATTGAACTGCTTGCGCAAGCTGCCAATTCACGGTAAAAAGGAATAATACGAATTATAAAATTTTAGGAGAAACTAAATGCAGGAAGCATTGGGAATGGTTGAATGTAAAGGACTTGTAGCAATGATTGAAGCGGCGGACGCGATGGTCAAAGCCGCGAATGTCCAGCTTGTCGGTTACGAAAAAATCGGCGCGGGTTTTGTTACCGCAATTGTGCGCGGCGATGTCGCGGCGGTCAAAGCGGCGACAGACGCGGGCGCGGCGGCGGCACGGCGCGTCGGCGAACTCGTTTCGGTTCACGTTATTCCGCGTCCGCACGGCAGCGTTGATGAAGTGTTGCCTTTAGGATTGAAATAAAAGTTGTCAGTTGTCGGTTGTCAGTTGTCAGAAAATTCTGATGCTGACAACTGACAACTGACAACTGACTACTGAAATGATAATTGCACGAATTTTAGGCACAGTCGTCGCTTCCCAAAAAGATGAACGTCTTTCGGGAAAAAAACTTCTTATTGTGAAACCAATCAATCTTGACGGCACCGACCAAAGCGGTTATTTGGTCGCTGTTGACACGGTCGGCGCAGGTTTTCACGAAAAAGTTTTGATTGTCGGCGGCTCGTCGGCGCGAATGGCGGAAGGCAATAAAGATTGTCCGGTTGATTCGGCAATTATCGGCGTGATTGATACGATTGATTTTATTTAAGTCTAGGAAGTCTAGGAAGAATTTGACTTTCTAGACTTCCTAGACTTTCCAGACTTTATAAATGCAGCTTGCCCGTGTTATTGGAACTGTCGTTTCCACTGTTAAAAATGAAACGCTCGAAGGGCGGAAAATTTTGATTGTGCAAACTTTGAACGCCGATTTAGAGCCGAAAGGCAAGCCGATGATTGCGCTTGATGCTGTCGGCGCGGGCGAAGGTGAATTAATTTTCTGGTGTCGCGGCAAAGAAGCAAGTTTTCCGTTCAAACGCGATTCTACGCCGACTGATTGCACAATTATCGGGATTGTTGATTCAGACGCGCATATTTATAAGTCTGGGAAGTCTTGAAAGTCTAGGAAGTCAAATCACTCTCTAAACTTCCTAGACTTCCCAGACTTCCCAGATTGTATATGCTTATTGCGAGAGTAATCGGAAATGTTGTGGCGACGCAGAAAAATCAGCGTTATGAAGGCGCAAGCGTGATGCTTTGCCGCCAAATTACGCCCGACGGCGAAGATATGGAATACACTTGTCTTGCGCTTGATTCAGTTTCGGCAGGCGAAGGCGATGTAGTTTTGATTGTGCAGGAAGGCTGGAGCGCGTCAACCGCTGCGACCGGAAAAGCGGGCGCGGCGATTGATTCGGCGATTGTCGGCGTGATTGATTATATTGATTTACTGCCAAATGAAAATTGAAACAACGATTAACACAGATTGTCACGGATTTTGAAAACAAAATAATCAGTGAAAATTGTGACAATGCGTTGTTTATTAGTAAATGGAAAACGGAAACACTCAGAAACTGGCTGAAAAAATCGCACTTCTCTTGCGGGAAAACGATAAGGGAAGCGGCGATTTCTCATCTTTACAATTCAGCATCGAAAAAATTAGCGAAAGATTGAAAAACATTGAAAACAGATTAAATACTCAGAATTCCGATGAAATTTATCCTTCATCCTTCATTCTTCATCCTTCAAATCATCCGAGCCAAGAAAGATTCGATATTGCGGAAATAGTTGCGGACGAAATTATTGACAATTTGCAAAATGAAAAAGCTTGCCCGTATGAACCGACGGGCAAGCCTTGTGATCATTGCGCGATGTGCAGTTCGCGCGGTTTTTAATTTACTGGTTGCTGTTTTTCCGCATCGAATTTGGGTCGCCAACGTCCGGGACAGTTTGCGCTCTTTCATCGGCTTTGAAAAATGGTTCTTCCTTAAAACCCATTATACTTGCTGTCAAAACTGCCGGAAATTTATTGCGTGTCGTGTTATAATCCGTAACTGAATTATTATAATCGGTTCTGGCAACATTTATTCGATTTTCCGTTCCGGCAAGTTCGCTTTGAACATTTTTGAAAGCATCAATTGATTGCAATTGCGGATAGCTTTCCTGCAAACTCAAAAGTCTTCCGATAGTTCCGCCAAAACTGTTATTCGCATCTAAAACCGCTTGTTTTTGTTCGGGCGTTTTGTCGCCGTCAGCACCTTGCGGCGCGGCTTGCGTGGCATTTAAAAGCCGCGAACGCGCTTCGGCAATTTGTCCGAAAACTTCTTGTTCTTGAACGCCAGCCATTTGCGCGGTTTTGACCAAATTTGGAATCAAATCTGCTCGCCGCTGCAACGAGCTTTCAACATTTGCCCATTTGCCTTTTACAGCTTGTTGCTTTTCCGTCAAAGTGTTGTAGCTGCAGCCGCTTAAACCGAAGGCGGCGACCAACGCAACTGTTAATAAAATAGTTCTTTTCATTTTTTATCTCCTCATAAAAAGTTAATTGTTAATTGTTATGTTAATGGCAATTGATTTTTACAATTAACCACCAACCATTTACGATTTTTCCAATTTGTCAACCGCTTCGATGACGTTTTCAATCTGCTCCAGATAATCTGCGAAAAGCTGATTAGCGGAAACTTCATCGAGCGGTTTAGCAAAATTATTCTCCCGAATGTTAAAGATTTTTACAAACGGACTGCCGTCAACTTTCAAATGCTCGGCGGTTAATGCGACAATTTCGTGTTTGGTGACCGGCGGCTCAAAGCCGTAAATCAGCAAAACGGCGCGAAACAGCGCGGCAAAACTTGAAAGACTTTCCGCCATTAAATTGACCAGACCTTCAACCGACGCTGACGCGGGAATATAATTTCGTCGCAGCCGAATCAGCTTGCTTCTGAGTTCATATTCGGTCTGATGCCTGAGATATTCGTCGGAAATATTCAAATTTGCCAGAACATCCGTGCCATAAAGAACTTTGCGGGCGCGTTCCATATTATGAAACTCAATCGGGAAAACATCCGCCGCATTTTGCAGTTCCGAAACCGTAAAATAGACGGGAACGGAATGTCCGAGTTTGCTCCATTCGCGCATCGGTGCTTGCGCCGCCCGCAGATCTTTCGGCGATATGCGGTGCAGAGCAATCAGCAAATTATAATCTGACTGCCGCGGCACAAAATCGCCTGCTGCCGCCGAGCCGTATAAAATTACGGAAGCCAAATTTTTGCCGTGTGCCGCCCGTAAATCGTCAATAAATGCATCAAATTGATGTTTCATAATCAGTTGTCGGTTGTCAGTTGTCGGATGTCAGTTGTCGGTTGGTAGGTTTGTTGACTAACTGACATCCGACAACTGATTAATTACCAATCTCCGCCTGCGCCGCCGCCGCCGAAATCGCCGCCGCCGCCAAATCCGCCCCAACCTCCGCCACTATCGCCCGAAGAACCGCCGCCCCAACTGCTTCCGCTTGAAGAAGAACCGCTTGAACTGTTGACAATCGAACTTAATATAACAGGAAGCCAAAAAGAACCGCCGCCAAAACCGCCGCCCCGACCTCCGCGTCCGCCGCCGCGACTGAAAATTATAATCATTAAAATGAAAAGAATTATTAAACAACAACCACTGCCAATCAGAGAACCTTCGCTTTTTTTGTTGTTTCTCTCTTGCGGCTGTGTTGGCGCAGGCACGCCTGATTGTTTCGCTTGAATTGTGCGAATATACGCATCAATCGTATCGGAAATGCCCTTACTATAATTGCCTTGTTTAAAAGCAGGAACAAGATACTGGCGTTGCAGACTTCCAACCAAGCCGTCGGGCAATTCGTCTTCCAAATCCCGACTGACCTGTGTGAAATACTTGCGGTCATCAATCGCCACAAAAAGCAACGCGCTCGGATTGTCGGTCTGTTTTGAACCGATGCCCCAACCACGTGAAACCGCCAGCGAATAATCAAAAATATCTCTGTCGCCAGTCGTTTTGACAATCACCACGGCGAGTTCAACACGCGGGTTGCTTTTGTCACGAAATTCAATTAGACGTTGGTTAAGCTGCGCTTTTATATTCTCATCAAGAACTCCGGCGTAATCGTTGACGGGCGCAGTCGGCGCGGGCAAAGGCGATTCGTTGATTGAAAACGGCTTTGAATCCTGTGCAAATATGCTCTGAATTGTTAAGCCGAAAAGCAGAACAAAGAAAAATATACTTAATTTTGCCGATGAAAGAATCGTTTTCATTTTTTCAATAATACTATTTTGGCTGCTCTAATGCTAATACGATTTTTTTTTGCGCGGTGTTCCTGAGAATTTTTTAACACAAAGAAACAGCAAAATGGAAAATGGAAAACGGAAAATATATGTTTTCAAATTTTCCATTTTCCACTTAATAAATCATCGCTCCAAAAACGAATGCAAAATAAAATGCAGAACAAAAAACAATGCCACACCCGCAAAAACCGACATTGACACCAGTGGACGCTTGCCGCCGTGATGATTAACTTCGGGAATCAAATCGCTTGCCGCAACATAGAGCGTTACGCCGCTTGCCAACGGAAGCGCGTATGCCACCGTAAAACCGACGCTTGCGCCAATTAAATAATAAAGCAAAACGCCGAGGAAAGTTGTCAGCCCAACCAATGACGTCGCAAACAAAACTTCTCGCAAACCTTTTCCTGCCGCTAAAACCATTGATGCAATCGTAAAACCTTCGGGAAATTTATGCAGAAAAACCGCGAAAAACACCAAAATTCCGACGCGGTAATCAACCTGCGCAGCGGCGGCAATTGAAACGCCGTCAAAAAATGTGTGAATCAGCAGTCCGCCAATTGCTGTGTAAGCCGAAGATGTCGAAATCAGATGCTCCGCGTGCATTTCTTCGCCCAAATGAAAATGCGGCGCAATGGTATGTTCAAAAAACTGCGTAATCAAATAACCGACGAGTAATAAACCCATCGGATAAATTAATGATTCGCTGACGAAAGGCTGTTCCGGTTTTTGCCAAAGAGCGATAACTTCGGGTAGAACATCAATAAAAGTTACGGCGAGCATAAAGCCCGCGCCCAACGCCAAAATATATTTGAGCAATTTTTTGTAATTTTTTTGGATTCCGGGCGGAAAAAGAATCAAACCGCCCAGCACATTTGCCAAGCCTGCAAAAATACCGAAAATCAAAAGTTGAACGAGAGTGATTTTCATAAAAAGTTTTTCTCAAACCGCAATAAAAGCAGCATTTAACGCCGAAAGTCCGAGAAAATCGTAAAACACAAACTTTATCGCAAACTTCTTTGAAAAGAAACCGCCGAGCGACGAATAACTTCTTAATCACAAAACTAAAAAATTTAAGCATCTGATTAAAGCAAAAATCATAAATAACTCTTGACAGATACCAAAAGATAATCGTAAGATGCTTGTTAATTAGATGGAAACAGTCCAAAATGAAATTTGGATACGGAAAATTTTTCCACAAAAGATGTGTTTAAGTTTAAGCACTTTCCCCGAAAAAGTTTCTAACTGATGATACACGGAAATTATAAAAAACCAGTAGGACGGTCAAAAAAATCTAATTTCTGCGTAAAGTCAAAGAAAATAACGATAAAAAAGTTTTTTGTCAAAGATTTTGACAACCATAAGTATTGATGTGTCTTGACATTGATAGAATACGCGCCGAAGGTTCACGGCTGCTCTTTGAACGTGCCGAAATTAAAAGCCGAAAACTTACATAAACCTGTTTTGCTAGCGGAAACCATTGAATTACTTAAACCGCAAGCCAGTGAGATTTTTGTTGACGCGACGCTCGGTTTAGGCGGACATTCGGAAGCGATTTTGGCGGATTGTTCAAAAACACAAATTATCGGAATTGACCGAGACGCGGAAGCAGTTGAACTTGTGAGAGAAAGACTTGAGAAATTCGGCAAAAGAGTCAGGATTTTTCAAGCAAATTTTTCGGACATCAAACAGGTTTTGGGCGATGCGAAAATTGATAAAGTTGACGGCGTTTTAGCCGATTTGGGCGTTTCGTCGCTGCAGTTTGACAGCGCGACACGCGGTTTTAGTTTTCGGTTTGACGCGCCGCTCGATATGCGAATGGATGCCGACGCGGACACAGCGACCGCCGCTGAACTACTTGAAACGCTTTCGGAGTTTGAAATTGCGCGAATTATTTACGAATACGGCGAAGAAAAGTTTTCGCGGCGAATTGCCCGCCGAATAATTGAACGAAGGAAGCGCGGCGAGCCAATAAAAACCACCAGCGAACTTGCATTATTGGTTGAAAAAGCGGTCAGACGAAGCAAAAAAGACAAGATTCATCCGGCGACGCGCACATTTCAGGCACTGAGAATCGCCGTCAACCGCGAACTTGAAATTTTAGAGCAGTTTATCCGCGATGCAGTTAGTATTTTGAAAAAAGACGGACGACTTGCAATCATAACTTTTCATTCTTTGGAAGACAGAATCGTTAAGCAAGCACTGCAGAAACTCGCCGGAAAATGCTTTTGTCCGCCACGCTTGCCGCAATGTACGTGCGGTGCAAGCAGGGAAATTGAGATTTTGACGCGCAAGCCGATTGTGCCAAGTGAAGCGGAAACCGAAGAAAATCCCCGCGCTCGAAGTGCTAAACTCCGCGCCTGTTTGAAATTAAGCTGAATTAAAATTAATTTAACCGAAGGAGAAAATATGAGCCGAAAAAGAATACCCAAAGCCAAACAAAATCAAAGCCCGAAACGCGAACGCAAACCAATTTCGTGGCGATACAGTTTGCTGACACTTGTTTGCGGGCTTTTTCTCGTCGCCGGACTTTTCGGCGCGGCACGTCAACATTTTTCGTCCATTGAATTCGGCATCAAAAATTCAAGACTTCGCAAACAGATAACTGAACTCGAAGCCGGACAGCGGAGGTTGATTTTAGCCAAAGAAATCGCGCTTGCACCCGACGAGATAAAAAAAATCGCAAAAAATTTCGGTTTAAAGGAAACGACGGCAATCAATATCGAAAATTTCCCCGCCAATCCTCAATTGCAAAACAAACCGCTGGCGGAAAAATCTAGTGAAACAAAGCCGCGCCAAACAATAGAATCCGAAATTGCGGCGGTCAAAAAAGAGTTGAACAAATCGGCAAAAGAGGAAAAAGTTGAGGAGAAATCGTCGAAAATAATCACTAAAAAAGACACGCTTCAGAAAATTCCGGTAAAAGAACAAACTTTTACGCGAGAAAGACTCATTGCTGATAAACAGTTTTGACAAAATTTCTTGATTGACATTGATATTAAAAATTTATAAAGATGGCGGAACAGATAAAAAAAAATAAAAATCCGATGCAAACAATCTTCACGCGCTTTATGTTGGTTGTCGCATTTTTTATTTTGTGGATTGGCGCAATCAGCGTGCGGCTTGTCCATTTGCAGGTTAATCAAAGTGAATGGCTGCGCGAGCAAGCTCTCGACCAACGGCGCGATAAATTAAAAAGTAAGATGCTGCGCGGTTCAATTCTCGACCGCACGGAACGCGCTCTGGCAATGAGCGTCCATGTCAAATCTTTGTATGCCGACCCTGCCGAAATTACAGATGTCGAAAAAACCGCTCAACAAGTTGCCGAAGTATTAAAAACAAAGCCGGAGCAGATTCTAAATGATTTGCGCGAAGCACAGGAAAAAGGTAAAAGATTTGTCTGGCTGGCGCGGAAACTCGACGAAGACGCGGCACAAGAAATAAATAAAGCTTTAGAAGACACAAAACTGAAAAAGTTTGATTTGCCGAAATTTGTCGGTTTGCATTGGAAAGAAGAACAAAAACGCAGTTATCCGTATAAAAAATTAGCGGCGCAAGTAGTTGGTTTCAGCAATTCCGACGATGTCGGGCAAGCCGGAATTGAACAGTCGCAGGAAGAACTCCTTAATGGCGCGGTAATTCAAGCCTGGCAAGACCGCGATCGTCTGGGCAGAGTTTATGACCAATCGGAAATTAAGCGCGAACCGCCGAAGGACATTGTTTTAACCATCAACAGTTCGATTCAATATAAAGTCGAACACGCACTCGAAAAGGGAGTCAAAGCCGCGCACGCCAAATCGGGTGTGGCAATCGTGCTTGACCCGAAAACCGGCGAGGTTTTGGCGATGGCAAACTATCCGACCTTTGACCCGAATGACTTCAGCGAATTTCCAACCGAAAATTTTAAAAACAAAGCCATCCAAAGCAGCTTTGCGCCAGGTTCAATCTTTAAGCTCGTTACTTATGGAACAGCTTTGCAGGAAAAATTAATTAAGCCGGATGAATGGTTTAGCTGCGGCAACGGAGTTATCGAAGTTGGCAAACACGAATTCAAGGACAATCACTGCGGCAGAGCAATTTCTTTTACAAAGGCTTTGGCGATTTCAAGCAATCTCGGCGCGATTAAAGTAGGCTTGAAAATCGGCGAAAACAAATTCAGTAATTATATTCGGCGATTTGGTTTTGGCGAAATGAGCGGCATCGAACTTCCGGCAGAAACGCGCGGGCTGGTGCGTCCGATGGAAAAATGGAAAGACGATTCGCTTGCTTCAATGTCAATCGGATATGAAATCGGCGTAACGGCTTTGCAAATCGCTTCGGCTTTTGCGACTATTGCCAACGACGGAGTAAGAGTTCGCCCACACATTATAAAAGAAATTCGCCAAGCCGACGGAAAAGTGATTTCCACGACAGAATCGGAAAAAATTCAAGTCGTCAGCGCGGAAGCTGCACTAAAATTACGCGGAATGCTGCGCGAAGTGGTGCTGAAAGGAACCGGAAAAGAAGCGGCACTCGACGGTTACTCGTCTGCCGGAAAAACGGGAACGGCTTGGAAATACGACCCTAAAATAAAAAGAGTGAGCGGAAGTAAATATGTTTCGTCGTTCATCGGCTTTGCTCCGGCTGATGATCCGTCAATTGTGATTGCGGTGGTGCTGGACGAACCGCAAGGCGCGTTACGCAACGGCGGACAAGTTTCCGCGCCGATTTTCCGCGAAATCGCTGAGCAGACTTTGCCCGAACTAAATATTGTGCCTGATGAAACCATTCACCCCGATAATTTAACGGCGCAAGAAATTCCAATCGAAACCGAAATTGCGCCGATTTCAACACAAAAGAAAGACGCGCCGGAAAAGGCAGAAAAAACCGCGACGAGCAAAAAAATTAAAGAAACGAAAAAGGAAAACAAGCCGCCGAGCGAAGAGAAAAAATCAATTAAGCAGAAAGCGGTGATGCTGAATAATGAAAACAAAGACAAATTATCGAGAGAAAGGATAAAACAGAAAACTTGAAACTTGCAGATGCGATAAAATTTATGAACGCCGACGCGTTAAAATTTAATCCTGCTCTACTGAACACGGAAGTCAATTCGTTTGTCATTGACTCGCGCGAAACGCAGGCGGGCGCGGTGTTTTTCGCGCTTTCGCAGCCTGATTATAAAAATAACTGTTTCAATGGCGATTTTGAAGACGCGCACAAATATATTCCGTCGGCATGTTCAAAAGGCGCGATTGCCTGCGTTGCGCGTCCGGACAGGTTTGAAGAACACAAAGCGGTTTTAGAGCAATTCAAAGACCGCTTGATTTTTGTAACGGACG
>JACCYR010000014.1 GCA_013696385.1 Acidobacteriota bacterium | reverse complement strand
GCTTTTTTTCTTTTACAATGCAAGCGATTGATTTGCTAAAGAAGAGCGGGTTTTTAATTATCGTTTTGACAAATCAATCGGGTATCGGACGCAAGATTTTTGAAGAAAAGGCGATGCACGAAATTCACGCGGAAATTCAATACCGTCTTCGAAACAAAATTGACGCATTTTATTTTTGTCCGCATTTACCGGAGGAAAAATGCGATTGCCGCAAGCCAAGTTTAGCAATGATTGAAAAGGCGTGTGCGGATTTTACGATTGATTTGGAAAATAGTTGGATGATTGGCGACAAGGCAATTGATGTCGAAACAGGTTTTAACGCGGGAACAAAAACCGCGTTGGTTTTAACGGGTTACGGGCGAAAGGACGTTGCGAAATTACAAAAAAAGCCTGATTTAATTGCCAAAAATCTGCTTGACGCAGTAGAATTAATTCGTAATTCGTATTAGCGGATTACGAATTAATTCTTCCAAAATCATCTTCCAGCCTGACAATATCGTCTTCGCCAAAATAATCGCCGGTTTGCGTTTCGATAAAAACGAGTAATTCTTCGGCATCCGGATTTTCAACGCGATGCGCCGTGCCGACGGCAATATCAATCGCTTCGCCGTTTTTTACCAGAAATTCTTTTCCGTCTAACGTTACTTTAGCCGTGCCGCGCACGACGAACCAATGTTCAGAACGGCGGGCATGTTTCTGATAACTCAAACGTTTGTTGGTTAAAACTTCGATTCTTTTGACCTTAAATCCTTCGCCTTCATCCAAAACCGTGAAACTTCCCCACGGACGTTGGTCGAATCTCGGTGAATTTTCCATTTCTAATTCTCCTATAAATAAAATATTGTTTAGTTTAAACAAAAAAGATTTTTCAGCGTTCTTTATCAATGTGCCTTGACCAATATTACAAAGCACTGGTGGATTACATTCCAAGATTCTTCATCAAAAAACCATAAATGTCAGCTTGTTCTTCAATGACTTTCGCCGTCGGTTTGCCTGCGCCGTGTCCGGCTTTGGTTTCGATGCGAATTAGAACCGGCGCATCACCACCTTGCGCTTCCTGCAAAGTCGCCGCGTATTTGAAACTGTGCGCCGGGACAACTCTATCATCGTGGTCGGCGGTTGTTACTAATACAGCCGGATATTTCGTGCCTTTTTTGATGTTGTGCAAGGGCGAATATTTGTAAATCGCCGCAAATTCTTTCGGGTTGTCGCTTGAGCCATAATCGGAAGTCCAGGCGCGTCCGATGGTGAATTTCTGGAAACGCAGCATATCCATAACGCCGACTGCGGGAAGTGCCGCGCCGAATAAATCAGGTCGTTGGTTGAGAACCGCGCCGATCAGCAAACCGCCGTTTGAACCGCCGGAAATCGCCAGTTTTTCGGGGCGCGTGTATTTATTTTTAATCAGATATTCAGCCGCACTGATAAAATCGTCAAAGACATTTTGCTTGTTTAATTTTGTTCCCGCTTTGTGCCATTCTTCGCCATATTCGCCGCCGCCGCGTAGATTCGGCACGGCGTAGACTCCGCCGTTTTCCATCCAGACGAGGCGCGAAACGGAAAATCCGGGTGTCAGCGAAATGTTGAAACCGCCGTATGCGTAAAGCAGTGTCGGATTGTTTCCGTCAAGTTTCAAACCTTTTTTGTGGACGATAAACATCGGAATTTTCGTGTCGTCCTTGCTTGCATAAAAAACTTGTTTGACCTCGTAATTATTTGGGTCAAATTTTACGTCTGATTTGCGGAAGACTTCCGATTCGCCGGTTTTCATATCGTAACGGTAAATTGTCGGCGGCGTGTTAAAACTCGAATAGGTATAAAAGGTTTCGGTCTCGTAGCGTTTGCCGCCAAAACCGCCCGCCGTGCCGATGCCGGGAAGTTCGACATTGCGGACAAGTTTGCCGTTTATGTCGTAAATGCGAAACTGCGTGTAAGCGTCTTTCAGGTAACTGCCAACAAATTGATTGTTGATAAAATTCGCGCCTTGCAGTGTTTCTTTGGCTTGCGGCACAATTTCTTTCCACGTCAAATTTTTGTCGAGAATGTCAACCATCACGATGCGACCGCGCGGCGCGTCTTTGTCCGTGCGAAAATAAAACTTCGAGCCGTCGTTGCCGATGTCGCTGTAATCGGCTTCGAGCCGGTCAACGACAGGTATAATTTTTGAATCGGCTTTTGATAAATCCTTGACGAAAATCATATTCATCGGCGCAGTGCCTTTCGTAACATAAACAACCAACCACTTACCATCTTCGGTTACGTCGCCGCCAACGCCCATTTCCTTGTCGTCGGGACGTTCATAAATAAGCGCGTCTTCCGATTGCGGCGTGCCGAGAACGTGATAATAAAGTTTTTGAAAATAGTTAATTGCCGAGAGTTTTGCTCTTTCGTCGGTGCGCGGAAAGCGCGAATAAAAAATGCCTTTGCCGTCTTTTGTCCAAGATGCGCCGGAAAATTTAATATCCTGCAAAACATCGGGCAAATCTTTTCCCGTTTCGACATCGCGGAAATGCCATTCCTGCCAATCCGAACCGGCAGCCGCCAAACCGTAAGCCATCAATTTGCCGTCATCGGAAATCGCCAAGCCCGATAGCGCAACTGTTCCATCGGTTGACAGTTTGTTCGGGTCGAGTAGAACGCGCCCTTTATCACTGACCGAATCGGCGACATACAAAACCGATTGATTTTGCAGACCGTCGTTTTTGTAATAAAAATAATGCCTGCCTTCCTTAAACGGCGCGGAATACTTTTCGTAGTTCCAAAGTTCGGTCAAACGCTTCTTTAATTGTTCGCGTTCGGGAATCCGGTTTAAATAGCCAAATGTAACTTTATTTTGAGATTCGACCCAAGCCTTTGTTTCGGCGGAATTGTCGTCTTCGAGCCAGCGATACGGGTCGGCAACGCGCGTTCCGTGATAATCGTCCGTCTGGTCAACACTTTTGGTTTTCGGATACTCAATTTTAGTTTGAGTAAAAGCATTGACAGCAAAAAACATAGAAATCAAAAAAACAAAGCCTGCCTTAAACATTATTTCACGCATAATTTCCTCATCAAAATTTTTATAATTTTTATATTAGTATAGTGTGCGTTTGATGTCAGACAAAGTGGGGAAGTTGGATTGAAGATTACGCTGTCAGCTGAAATAAATACTTTCTGCTTTTGGCGTGTGGCATTTAATTGTTTCAAATCCATCTCCGGCTTCCAGCAACTAATTCGTTTTTTGATAAAGCAGTTGTTTCGATTTGGATGCCTTTAGCGGCTATTTTTTTGCTGCTTGAAAATTCGGCGAAAGACGGCGCAGATTTTCCACTGCTTTCGGCAGAACTTCCAAAACATATTCAACATCATCTTCCGTATTATCTTTACCAAAACTAAAGCGAATCGCGCCGCGGGCGAGTTCATCATTTCTGCCGAGCGCGCGAATCACCGGCGAAGGCTCAAGACTTCCCGACGAACACGCCGAACCGGTCGAAACCGCCACGCCTTGTAAATCTAAGTTTATAAGTAAGCCTTCGCCTTCGACGGAGCGAAAAGAAATGTTAGATATATTCGGCAGACGATTTTCACGATTGCCGTTCGGTTCAATGTCGGAAATTCTTTCTGCCACATTGTTTTCAAATTTATCGCGCAGATTCTTCAAATTACTTGCCGTTTCCGCTAGATTTATTTTTGCTAATTCACAAGCCTTGCCGAAAGCGACGATGTGCGGAACTGATTCCGTCCCGCCGCGCCGTTCGCGTTCCTGATGACCGCCGATGTTTTGCGCGTGAAGCCGCACGCCGCGCCGCACATATAACGCGCCAATGCCTTTCGGCGCGTAAAGTTTATGTCCCGAAATAGAAAGTAAATCGCAGCCAATTTCTTCGACATCAACCGGAATTTTGCCTAGGGCTTGCACCGCGTCCGTATGAAACCAAATTTTTTTGCCTTGTTCACGCAATCTGCGAACAAATTTCCCGATTTCCTCAACCGGTTGAATCGTCCCGATTTCATTATTCGCCGTCATCACGGAAATTAAAATCGTATCTTCACGAATCGCCGCTTTGACATCTTCAGTTTTAACGATGCCATCTTCATAAACCGGCAAATATGTAACTTCAAGCCCGCGTTTTTCCATGTCCTGACAAACTTCTTTGACCGCCGAATGTTCGATTTGTGAAGTTATAATGTGTTTACCGTATTTTTCGTTTGCTTCGACAAGTCCGCGAATCGCCAGATTATTCGCTTCCGTGCCGCCCGAAGTAAAAACGATTTCATTCGGACGCGCGTTGATAATTTCCGCGACTTGATGCCGCGCTTTATCAACCGCGCCGCGTGCTTCCTGTCCGAAAAAATGAATGCTCGAAGCATTACCGAACTTTTCGGTTAAAAAGGGAAGCATCGCATCAATGACTTCACGGTCTATTGGCGTGGTTGCCGAATTGTCTAAATAAACTCTGCGAAACATAATTTGATTTTAACTCAATTGAGAAAATGGCGGAAGTGAGATTGAAAGCAAAAATTCAGTTCCTTGCTTTCTGTTTGAAAAACAAAAAAGGCGGAGGTTGTCATTGCCTCCGCCTTAGTCATTAATTTCAGAAAACTGCTTGAAAATAAAGTTCAAGCGTTTCCCTTCCCGTCGGTTTTTTAGTTAGCCGCCGCTTTGTAGGCTTTGCGGTAATTGTCATACGCCGATTTGAAATTACCAGCGGCTTTATCGGCGTTGGCGCGATCAAAGAATGATTGCGCGTTGCCGATGCTTCCGCCTGGATATTTGCCAGAGTCAGCGTTACGATGCTCTTCACCAAATCGAGTTTTCCGCCGTTAGCGGTTGGTGTCATATACCACGCGACTTTTACGCCGTTGCTTTCGGTCGCCAAGTCCGCTTCGATTTGCGAACGCAGCAGCGCGTCCTGCAGCGCAGTCGTGTTCGCGTTGGCGTTGTTGAGAATCTCGGTTTTGGCGTTCGTGATTGACGTATTAAGCGTCGTTGTATTGGTGTTGTCATTATTGATAATCGCGGTTTTGTTGGCGTTATCGTTATTGACGATGTTGGTTGTGTTGATATTGTCGTTGTTGACAATCGTGTTGCGGGCGTTGGTCACCGCCGTGTTGAGCGTGGTCGTATTGGCGTTGTCGTTATTGACAATCGTCGTCTTGTTGCTGTTGTCATTGTTAACAATGTCGGTTTTGGCGTTGGTAATCGCGGTCGTAATCGTCGCCAGATTAGTGTCGCCGTTGTTGATGACGGCGTTCTGCGAATTGGTAATCGCCGTCGTGATAGTCGCGGTTTTTGTGTTCAGACTGTTGAGAACCGTGTCCTTGTTCGTATTGTCGTTGTTGACAATCGTCGAGGTGTTGCCGTTGTCATTGTTGATGATTTCCGTCTTAGCGGTATTGACTATGCCCTGGACATCTGTGGCATTGAGCGCGGTGCAATCGTCCTTGATGTTTTTCGAGGTTTCAAGTCCGAGCGAAATGGCTTCTAAAACACCCAGTGCCGCTGCCGCGACAGAGTGTGGAATAACAGTTAGAAAGTCGGTGGGCAACGCATTCATCGTAGCTCTGCCGGCTATCTCGAAACCTTTGGCAATCGCAATATCGCTGTTGCTGACATCGGTGGCAATCGCCAGAGCGCAGTCGTCGGGAGTGACAGCGTCGGGCGACGGATTTCCGTCCTGCTTAGCGGCGAGTTTGGCTTTGAGATTTCCGCGCAGTTCGGGTTTGAGCAACGATTCGGCGGCATGCGGAGCTTCGCGCCAGCCGGGAAAACGGGCGTAAACCGGCTTCATTTTCGCTAAATCTTCCGAACTCATTTCGGCGATTTGGGCTTTGACTTGAGCCAGCAAATCGAGCGGTCGCAAGCCTGATTTGACATATTTTTCGTGAACCGCCGGAATTGCGTCGTAAAGCCGCACGGCGTCTTCCAATTCAGTAAAATAGTTTAGGAGTTCCTGTCGAAATTCTTCGACGTTCGTATTCGCGTCCATCACCTGGCTCAGACGCTGACGTTCGGCTTGTTTTGAACTTTGCGCCGCGACGGGCGAAACAAAGGCAAGCTGTAATATAAGCAGCAAACCGACCAGACCGACTAAAAAATTGCGTACATTGTTCATAATTTTTTCCTTTTGATTGAAGTTGCAAACAACTCCGGTTGTAGTTTTTGGGGCAATGCCGGTTTGCGTCAAACAGGCGTTAATTGTTGTATTTTTCTTCATAGTTTTATCCTTTAAGTTTCGGGCTAATGTTCAATTGATTTTTTTAAACGAACGCAGCGAAAGTAAATCGTCTTTCAATCTGCAAACTTGAGTTTGGGCGGGACAGTTTTATTTGACTGCCCCGCGCGGGTGTTTGCGATTAGTTTGCCGCCGCTACCTGCCGGTGTTGACGAACTGAATACAATCGCCTTGATTTCTGAACGTACGCGGGAAATCAAAGCGCATCCAGCCGCCATTTTTACATTGTTCTTTATTGCGCGGCGGTCCGGTTTGCGGGTCGCAGGTATCGCCGATGCCGTCAAGGTCAAAGTCGGCTTGGTCAGGGTTGAAGGTCAGCGGGCAGTTGTCCGCCGTGTCGGGAACGCCGTCGTTATCATCGTCCGTGTCGCAGACATCGCCTTGCCCGTCGCCGTCGGTGTCCGTACCGGTGGTGACGTTAACAATCAGATTAGCCGTCGCCATCGCGCCGCCGCTGTCGGTAACTTTCAGCCCGACGGTGTTGTTGCCGACCGCCGCGCCGCACGAAGCCGCGACGGTGGCGGTAATCGTGCCGTTGGTGTTGGTGATATTCGTTACCGTAATGCCCGCCGGAACGCTCGTCGTGGTCACGGTCAAACTTCCGGCGGAATTATCCGCATCCGAAACGGCGGCAATCGTCGAGACTGTTCCGGGAGCGGCTTGCTGGCGAGTGATGGCTGCGCCGCTGATAGTCGGCGGGTCGTTGACGGCATTGACGGCAATGGTGACGGTCGCCGTGTTCGATTCGAGCGAGCCGTCCGAGACTTTGTAGGTGAACGAGTCGGTGCCGTTGAAGTTAGCGGCGGGCGTGTAGGTGAACGAGCCGTTCGCGTTGAAGGTGAACGCGGCGGCGTTGGATGGACTGCTGACAAGCATTGCCGTGAGCGTGTCCATCTCGCCGTCGGTGTCGTTGGTCAACACGCCGGGCGCGGCGACGTTGAGGGCGGTGTCTTCGTTCGTGCTGTATGCGTCGCCCGCGGCTGCGGGAGCGGCATTCTCGCAGGCATCGCCGATACCGTCGCCGTCCGAATCCGCCTGTGCGCCCCACGACGGCTCGAAATCCTCCGCCGGATTGTTGGACACGTTAGTTTGATTCGTACCGTCGGCGTTCATCACGTAAATCTCACCGTTGCCGTCGCGGGTGGAAGTAAAAGCAATTTTTTCGGGATTGAACGTGGTCGGGCAGTTGTCGCGGACATCAGGAACGCCGTCGCCGTCCGTGTCCTGCGCCGCTATATTCTGCGCGCCGAAGACCACTATACTGCCAAATACGAGAAACGTCAGCAGCAATCTTAATTGGCGATTTTTGTTGTTTGTCATTTTGTTGTTTGTCATCTGAAACTCCTTATTGTCATTAAAATTTATTTTTAGCCTTAACTCTCGATCTCTCTTTTTCCGCTAATGCGTTTGCGCTTCCATGAGCAGCGAGCGCAGCGAAAGCAAATCGTCTTTCAAGACAAATCCGCGCCCACCCGCGTCGCGTGCCGCCTGGCGCAAATCCTTTTCGTCGTAGTTTGTTACCATTAAAACTTTCGCGTCGGGAAAGTCGGCGATAATGTCGCGCGTCGCAACGAGTCCGTTGACCTGTTTCATCTCCCAATCCATCAAAACCCAGTCGGGCGTAAATTCGGCGTAAGCGGAAACGGCTTCCGCGCCGTCCGCGCACTCGCGGAACTCGTCCGACAACTCGCGCAAATAATGTTTAATCATTTGTCGCGCCTGTTCGTTGTCGTCCACAGTCAAGACTTTCATCCTCATAGTTCTCGTTAAATTGGAATTCATTGAAAGGAAGTTTAGGCAAGTTTGCGAGGCTTGGAAATCCGTGTTTATACGTAATTCGGACTAAGTGTGAACACTTATTTTTGAATAACAAAAAATTAACCGCGAAAAAACACGAAAAATGCGCGAAGGAAGAATTAGAAAAACCTTCGTGAAACCTTCGTGTTCCTTCATGGTTGTAATTTGTCTTGCGTTAAAGTTCCGATTTATGCGCGACGGCGAATTTGACGAGCGCGAGCGAGCCGCGCAAATCGAGTTTGCGCGAAATGTTGGCGCGGTGAGTTTCGACCGTGCGGTAGCTGATAAAAAGTTCTTCGCCGATTTGCTTGCTGGTTTTGTCTTCGGCAATAAACTTGAGAATGCGTTTTTCGGTCGGCGTAAGTTAATGCAGTCCGGGTTGTTCTCGTTCGAGTTCTTCGGCGCGGCGACGGCGATTTAATAAGAGCGAAGATAAAGCCGGACTCAAAAACGAACGACCTCTGGCAACGGCTTTAATGCTCGCCACAACGTCGGTTATCGCGCTGTCTTTCAGCACATAGCCTTTGATTCCCAAATCCATCGCGGCTTGAAAAAGCTCCTCTTCGCTGTGCATCGTCAGGAAAACAATTTCAACCGGAAACTTAGTTTTCCGCAGTTCACGCGCGACGGCAAATCCGTCCAATTCCGGCATATCAATATCCAGCACGGCGACATCAGGCTGATGCGTTTCAATCAGCGCGAGCGCGGTTTGCCCGTCGCCCGCTTCGGCAACGATGACTAAATTTTTATCGGCTTCAATCATTTGCCGCAAACCTTGCCGCACGATTGGATGGTCGTCAGCCATCACGATTTTTATCCGAGTTTCCATTATTTAAGTTCCAACTTAATAATAATTTTCGTTCCCTTCAGAGATGCGGATTCAATTGAAAGTGTGCCGCCCAGCATTCTTACTCTTTCCGTCATTCCAATCAAACCGAAACCGTTGCCGTCGGTGTCATGAACTTCAAAGCCTTTGCCGTCGTCTTCTATTTTAATAATCACAAAGCGTTCGGTTTTCTCTATCGAAACCCGCGCTTCGGTCGCTTCGGCGTGTTTGATTATATTGTTGAGACTTTCCTGGATAACGCGGTAAATGCTGATTTCCGATTCGTTCGGGAAAAGTTCGTCAACGTCGTCAATCTCAAAAACCAAATTATTCCCTTTAGGTTGATAAAACAAGATTGTGGATGTGTTCTAAAATATTAACAAGTTGTTCTTTGGAAATAAAGGCTTTGCCAAGCAGGTTATCGCTGAGGATTTTTTCAAGTTCTTGGAGATTCAATTTGTAATCGTGATGGTGTAAATACTTTTGGCGAATCAAATGAATCAGGTATTCAGTCGGATTACAAAGTGGTGAGTATCTGGGAAAATGATGAAATCTGATCGTGATCGGAATGTCGAGTTTGTTTAGGAAATCAGTTTTCATTTTATTTTTGTGGGTGGGATTGTTGTCCAGAAAAATATCGGCTGAGGTATAGCCTTGAGCGTAAAGAGAGTTTGCCAAATCAACAAAGAAGTCGGCAATATCAAAACTTTTGGCTTTCTTTTTGGTTTGAAAATAGCATTCGGCAGAAAACAGTTCAACTGTTAACAGTCCGTTGGTGCGCTCTCGTTTTTTTCATCGGTTTTCACGCGTGGACGAGTGTTTCGTTCTGCCCACCCGTAATAGTTGCTTGGTTTAGAGCTAATTGAAAATTCATCGAAAGTCAGCGTGGCGTTGGTTTTGTCGGAAGCGAGCAAAGTTTGTTTGAATTGGTCGAGAAATCGGAGCTGTTCGTCTTTGTCAGCATTTTGATAATCTGAATGAGCCTTTTGATGGGAGAGGTTGAGACGGTCAAGCAAGTCATAAATGCCGCTTTTATAATCAACCGCAAACTCTCGTTTGATCAATTGACGCATTAGTTCGCCCGTCCAAATGTTGCCTTCCAAATCGCATTCAAAAGGAGATTTGGAAACAATCGTTTGCTTGAAGAGGAGTTCTTGGGCGGTGGTCAAACGAGTCGGTTTGGGACGCACCGCCACACGGCACAGTCCTTGAAAGCCTTCTTTGAGATACGCGGCGAGAAAGATATAGACCGAGTTTTTGTTGAGTGAAAGAGTGTTTGAAATAGTCGAAACATCATTGTTTTCGGCAAAAAGTTTAATGGCTCTGAGGCGTTTGCGAATATATTCTTGTTGATACCGACGAAAGTATTTATTCCATTGAACATCATCAAAACCTTTTTTATCGAATTCAGCTTTTATAGATTTAGGCATTTAGCCATTTTATAGATTTATTGCCCTAAAGGGAATAGGAGCAACAGAAACGACGGTAATTATGAGATTTACACAATGAATGCCGACGGCGGTAATCTGGCAAGGCTGACAACCAATAGCGCGAGTGACGAAGATCCCGACTGGTCGCCCGACGGGACGAAAATTGTCTTTCACAGCGACCGGGATGACGGCAACTATGAAATCTATGTGATGAACTCCGATGGAACGAACCAAACGAGATTGACGAACAACACAGTGCCGGACTACGCGCCGGATTGGTCGCCTGACGGCGGCAAGATTGTGTTTGAAAGCAACCGTGAGGATGGCAGGTGGAATGGCAACTTTGAAATTTATGTAATGAACGCCGACGGCTCAAATCCGAGCAGATTGACGAACAACACGGTATTTGACGAACATCCCGTATGGTCGCCCGACGGCTCGAAAATCGCTTTTCATAGTCGGGACACCGGCGAAATTTATGTGATGAACGCCGACGGCTCAAATCCCGCGAACATCAGCAACCATCCGGCGAGTGACGCAGTGCCGACGTGGTCGCCAGACGGCTCGAAAATCGTTTTTGGTAGTAACCGCGACGTTAATTACGAAATCTACACAATGAACGCCGACGGAAGCGACGTAACTCGTATAACAAACGACACGGCATATGATAATCGTCCGGCGTGGGCGGAGTAATCAAAAGCGATATTATCACCGAAATAATCAATAGTGAACCGCGTCTGCTTGCGCTTAATTCTCAAATCGTGCCTAACATGTAAATCGTTTTACGCCACGCTTTAAGCAAAAAGCACATCGGCGGGCATAGTTCAAAAGACTTTTTTTAGATTTATTTTGAACAGAACATAAGCTAGTGGCAATTGATGAAAAATCCATCAACACTACTTTTAGTTCACACCACTTTTTGAAATATGTTTGATTTACTTTTTCTCTTACTTTTTATTTCGATTCGCCATTGGTAAAAAATCCAGAATTAAAAGCCGTCGTGCGGCGCGAGTTGGTTTTTATCAAAGTTGCGCCGTCGGAAATAGTTACGCTGTTTGCCGAAAGAGTTGCGCCGGTGGCGCGTTGGAATTCGGAGATGGCTTTGTTTAAATCGGTCTGTGATTGGAGTTCGCGCCCACGTGCGGCGAGAAGTTCGGTTTGGCGTTGGAGAACGAGATAAAACGTCGTCGTGCCGGCGCGAAATTGGCGTTGTTCGCTTTCAGAAAGCTGTTCGGCAGATTGGCGCGAAGCCAGCGCGGAAGCCAGACGCGCTTCGGCGGAACAAAGGGCTTGGAGAGAATTTCTGACTTCGGCTTCGATGATTTGTTCGGTTTGCGCCTGTTGGTTTTTGATGCGGTCTGATTGAACGAGTGTCCGTCCGAGATTGGCTTTTGCCGTGCGATTTCCCCACGGCAAAGAAATTTGCACACCGACGCGATAGGTCGGATAATCCTGTGCCAGCAGGTTTCCGAGCGAATTAAAATAGCCGCCGACGAGATTGGGCGGAAGTGTATTGGTCGTCGTCGTTGTCGGAAGCGGCGGCAAACCAGCAAGCGCGGAAAGTTCGTTGACGCGCGTTGTCAGGGCGGAAGTCGTATTGGTCGTCGGGCGCGTGGTGGCTGTTCCCGCCAAACCGTTTGCCGTGTATGTTCCAATCAAGTCAATCTGCGGTTTTGATTGGTCGCGGAAATAACGCTCGTCAATTTTGTTGATTTCGGCGTTTGATTGCAGCTGCGCGATTTCAGGACGATTTTTTAAGGCTTCGGCGGCGGCAATCTCCAAACTGATGCGCGGGACTTCGAGACTGACTTCGGAAACGGGCGTAATCGGACGCGACCATTCGGGCGCGGTTCGGTCCGCCAACATCAAAGTTTTAAGATTGTTCCCGCCCGCGTAATAGCTTCCTGCGCTGTATAGACGCTTTGCTCAAACGTCGTGATTTGCGTGTTGGCGGCAATAATATCAATCGGCGCAAGCACACCTTTTGACACTAATCTCTGATTGCTTTCGAGTTGCTGACGCGCCTGTTTGACGGCATCAATCTGCACCTGCAAATTTCGCAAAGCGTAAGCCAAATCCCAATAAGCCTGCTCGACTTGGGCGATAACTTCGATGGCGCGTTGGCGAAATTGCGAGTCGGTCAAACTCAGATTTTTCTTGGCGATTTCGATGTTTCGCCGATTGATGTCAAAACGCCGTCCGCGCAAAAGCGGCTGAATATAGG
>JACCYR010000005.1 GCA_013696385.1 Acidobacteriota bacterium | reverse complement strand
CGCGCAATCTCCGTTTGCAGCGAAACTAAATCAACCTGCTGCCGCGTGTATCGCTCGCTCCAGATGACGTTTTCCGTTGAAGCGTCAACCAATTCCAGACTCAACAGCAATTGCTCGCCGCGCTGCCCAACTCTGCCGGTCAAAACCGCCTGCACGTTTAATTCTTTGCCGATTGTCTGCGGACTGACATCTTTGCCTTTGTAACGAAACACGGAACTTCGCGCTTTGACATTCAATTTAGGCAGTTGCGACAAACTGTTGATGAGCGTTTCGGTCATTCCATCTGACAGATATTCCGTGTCCGCGTTGCCGCTTTCATTGACGAACGGCATCACGGCAATGGATTCGATTTGTGTCGTGTTGGCGGAACGGTTGGCGAAATACCAATAACCGAAACCAATCGCCGCGAGCAAAACAATCAACGCAAAGGCGGCAAACGATTTGTGCCGTTTGATTTTCTGTGAAAAACCGTCTTGCGTTTCGGCGGTTTGAAGGTTTGCGTTGCCCGTCGTTGCTTGTAAAATCTTCGTCGCATTTTCCGCATCGGGCGAATGCGATTTTTCCAAGCGTTCGTCAAACGCCAGATTTTCGCGCAAATCTTTCAAATCGGCGAGCAGACCTTTCATCGTTTGATAACGCTCGTCTTTGTTTTTACGGAGCATTTTAGAAACGATGCGCTGTAATTCATTCGGCACGCCTTCCGCGTAACGCAATAACGGTTGCGGCTCTGAATTTATCAAATTGGCGAGAGTTTCCGACATCGAGTTTCCCGCAAACGGCGTTCTGCCTGCAATCATTTCATAAATCAACACGCCGAAACTAAAAATATCCGTGCGTCCGTCAACTTTTTCGCCCTTCGCTTGTTCGGGCGACATATAATTGACCGTTCCCAGAATTGTGCCTTTCGCCGTCTGATTCTGTTTGGCAGTTTCGTCTTCCAATCCGAGAAAAGATTTGTTTTTCTGCTCGACGAGCTTTGCCAATCCAAAATCGAGAATCTTCAAATAACCGTCGTGACGAATTATTATGTTTTCAGGCTTGATGTCACGGTGAATGATGTTTGCGGTGTGCGCGGCGGTCAAAGCGTTGGCGGTTTGAATCGTTATGTCCAAAACTTCCGCCAACTTCATCGGCGATTCCTTAATAATTTCGCGCAGGGTTTTACCTTTGATAAACTCGCTGACGATATAATGCACGTCTCCGCTCGCGCCAATTTCGTGAATAACCAGAATATTCGGATGATTGAGCGCGGAAGCGGCTTTTGCTTCATGAATAAAGCGGTTGAGATTTGATTCGTGTCGGCTGAATTTTTCGTTGAGAATTTTAACGGCAACTTGGCGGTCGAGTTTTTTATCAAGAGCGAGATAAACTTCGCCCATTCCGCCCGCGCCGATTTGCTGGATGATTTCATAATGACCGAAACTCGTCCCACTTTGGAGTTTTCCGCCCGGTTCAATAATGAAACTGGCGACTTCTTTGGCGGCGGGCTGTTCCATAAAACTTTTCGCGTTTTCAAATGAATCAAGCAAGTTTTCGACTTCGCAACGCAAGCCGTCGTCCTTGCCGCACGATTTATCAAGAAACCGTTTGCGCTTTTGCGGCGTAAGTTCGACAGCGGCATCGAATAAACCCTTTACTTTTTGCCAATGGTCTTGATTCATTTTGTAATCTCTTGATGCAACCAAGCCTTTGCCGTGCGCCAATCGTTTTTTACTGTCGCCGGTGAAATACGCAGGGCTTCGGCAGTTTCCTCGACACTCAAACCGCTAAAATATCTGAGTTCGACAATCCGCGCTTGTCTTTCGTCAAAGACGGCAAGGCGCGTCAACGCTTCATCCAACACCACTAAATCAATACTTCTTTCTTTGGACACCGCCAATATAGTTTCTGCAAGCGGCAAATCTTCACCGATGCCGCCGCGTTTCGCCCGATGCCGCGCTTTGGCGTAATCAACCAGAATCCGGCGCATCAATTGGGCGGCGATGCCGAAAAAATGAGCGCGATTTTGCCAATTGACTTCGCGCTGGTCAATCAATTTTAGATAGACTTCGTGAATCAGCGCGGTCGTTTGCAATGTGTGTCCGGCGCGTTCACGGCGCAAATAATGCGAGGCTTGCCGGTGAAGTTCCGCATAAACCAGCGGCAAAAGCGCGTCTAAGGCTTCTTGTTTGCCGCTGCTCCATTCTTGCAGCATCCGCGTAATTTCTTTCGGTTT
>JACCYR010000450.1 GCA_013696385.1 Acidobacteriota bacterium | reverse complement strand
CGGCTCTACGGGAAGCCTCGACCATTCTTCGGCACGCCTCAACCGAATTCGCCAGAGGTTTTTCGCAGAGAACGTGCTTACCGGCTTCGAGCGCGGATATTGTTATCTCTTCGTGAAATTGCGGCGGCGTAGAAACGATAACCGCGTCAACCGAATCGGAAGCCAACATTTGGCGGTAGTCGTTAAAGACGGATATTTTTTTATTAGAGAAAGACGATGCTAAGGCGCGGGCGCGTTCTTTATCCACGTCTGTCACCGCAGAAAGCTCACAATTCTTCATTCTGTCAAGAGCTTGCACCCGGATGTGTCCGATGCCGCCTGTACCAATTAAACCAAAACGCATTATTATATCCTCACTATCATTGTAAAATTTTCAATACTTTGTTTTGACGATTACTATACCAATCCGATGGTCTGTTTGTCAGCCTGCGGAGCAATACTTATCCGTTGGGCGATTGAACTTGGCTTGAGTTTGATTTTGACGCAACGAGTTTCGTATTTCATTTTTCAAACAAATCGCTTTGACGTTGCCGCCAAACCGATACTTCGGCGTCGCCGACAGTTGCCGGAAAAGTTTTTACTATTTCCCAATCTTGCACGATCCGCGCTTCGAGGTCGGGATGAGTCAAATGCAGACCGCGTCGCAGAGTAGTTACCAAATACACGCCGCGCCCGTCGTGCGCGGCTAAAATCGAATCGAGCATTTTCACCGAGCGCACGGCAAAAAAATCTTCGTCTTCTTTGAGATTAAACTCTTTGGCGTAAAAACGATAACCGTTTTCCGCGTGGTGAACGGCAAGAATTATCTCGCCGGGTTTGCGTTGCGCTTCGATATATGCCAACGAAGTGCGGTAAGGTTGCTTCGGCACGGAATAATAACGTCTAAGCGAAGCGAGCGAGGCAACACATCCTAAAAGCACAACCGCCGTCGCAAGTCTCGCCGCTAAAGCGTCCGGTTTTCGATTGACTTTGTCGGCAATAAATCGAGCGACGCTATCAATGCCTTGAATCGTCACCAAAATAGCGAAAGGGAAAGCAATTAAAAGAAATCGGGGCGCGACGTTGAGACGATTTAATATCAAATAAGCGACGGTCAAAATGATGGGCAAAACAAGCGACGCGGTCAATATCCAGTTCCGTTTGAAAAGAACGACGAACCCGACGACGGCGACGGCAAAAGGAAACGCCAAAAATATCAGACTTGTTCCAAATCCGGCGGAAATACCGCGAATCATTTCCGCCGCAAACTCCATCGAAAACGGCGAATAACCGCTTGCCGGGTCGCTCCAAGTGGTTTGGGCATAAACGTAGGCTTGCGGAATAAAGGTCGCATAAAGCTGAAAGACCAGAAACGCCGTTACGCCGAATACGGCAATCAGCCGATACAGAAGAGGAAACGGCGAATCTCCGCGACGCTTGATTATTATGAGTGCCGCCGCGCCGATTAAAATATGAGCGGCAAAGACAAAACTGCTGTTCAATAAAGACGCCATATTAAAGAACATTGCCGCGACGTATAAAATCCAGATTCTTAGGCGGTCTTCTTGCAATCCTTTGACAAACAGCCCACAAGAGAGCGTCGTAAAAAACAATTGCATCGAATAGCCGCGAACGTTTTGCGAAAAAAAGATGTGATGATACGACACCGCCAAGAGCAGCGCGGCGCAAAGGCTGGAGCGTTGAGCAAGCATCAGGCGGGAAACCCGGTAAAATATGGGAATCGTCGCCGCTCCAAAAATCGCCGCCGGAAGGCGAACAGCCCATTCCTGTTCGCCAAAAAATGCGATGGCGAGTTTCATCAATAAAGTGTTAAGCAAATGATTATTTGCACTGACGAAACCGGTTAGGACGTGCAACGTCGGCATCGGGCTGTAGAAAAAAATCGTCGTAATCTCGTCAAGCCAGAGTTCCGAACCGAGATGAAACAACCGCAGAGCAAGTCCTAAGACCGTAATCGCCGTTATCAACCACAACGAAGCCGAGCCGAAATCAGTTTTGTTTTCTTCGGTTGTAATTAAAAGCCGCCCGTCGGCGGACAGGCGCGTATAGGTTCGGCGTTTCAATCCGAACCAAACAAACGCCAATCCTTCGATGACAAAGGAAATTTGCAAGAGCGTAACGCCTTTTATCGGCGGCGGCGGTTTCTGGGTTGATGGGGTGGAGTCGTCGGATTGCCTAATCCACGTCAAATCAGTTTCGGATTTCGGCACCGCATCATACCAATCTCGCGGCAGAAAAACTCCCGTGAGAATAAAAACTATCCCTAGAATCAAGAATATTTTACGCCAATTCATAATAACGGACAAAATCTCAATAAAACCAAGCAACTTGGGTTAAATAGTTCAAATTTTTTCGGCAACAAAAAGCAAATTTTTGCCCAACGGCGGCGGCAAAAAAGATTCAATCGGCTGGGCGACGGGAACAATGAATTTATCGTAAGCGTGAACTGCGCCGCTTTCTATCGTCAGCGATTTGAGCAGGCGATATTTCATCAGCCACGGGAAAATTCCCGCCGCGTCGAAATAGCGCGACAGCAAAACGCGAAAACCGGCGGCACGAAATTTTTCTGTCAATTGCTTTTTTCGGTAACGTCGAAAATGTCCGATTTGTTTGTCAAATTCACTGAAAAGCGTGGGCAAAGCCGGAACAAAAACAAAGACGCGCCCGTTTTCGCCGAGCGTCTGACGAATGATTTCTAATTCTAATTGGTCGTCTTCGATGTGTTCCAAAACATTGATATAAATAATCGAATCGGGCGATTGTTCGGTTTTGATTTGCGCGGCGACTTCCGCAAAAATGTTCGGAAAAGCGCGAATTTCAGTTGTCGAATCGTTTTTCGCCAAATTCGCCTTCAAAGTCTCGAACATCGCCGAAGGCTCGACAAGCGAAAGCGTTGCTGGTTTGGTTTCCAAAAGCAGTTCGGAAAACGCGCCCGTTCCCGCGCCGACCTCGACCAGATGTTTGCCGAGAAAAGGCTTCATCAATGCCAAAATCCAACGGTGATAGTTGACGGCAAAATCCATTGCTTCGAGGTCTTTGCCGACGTATTCGATTTTTTTATTCATATCTTTCGGAAGTCAGCGCGACAGGTCTGATTTTCGGAATTTGCGGCAGCGATGTGAAAGAGTTTTGGCGGTCATAAAAAAGATTGAATTTCAAAATATAGTAAAACGCGGCGATTCCGTCACGGTAAGTTATTTTCTTGCCTTCTTCATAGGTTCTGCCGTAATAGCTGATCGGAACTTCGTAAAAAGCGCAATTGAGTTTGGCGACTTTGGCAGTAACTTCGATTTCAAAGCCGAAGCCCGAAGAAGTGATAATCAAATTACGAATAATATCGCCGCGAAAGGCTTTATAACAAGTTTCGATGTCGGTCATATTCAGATTCGTCAGCAGATTCGAGATAAATGTCAAACCTTTATTCGCCAGATAGTGATAAAAATACAAAACTCGCGCGGCGCGTTTGACCATAAAGCGCGAACCATAGACGACATCGGCGTAACCTTTGAGAATCGGCGCGACAACTTCGGCAATATCCGCCGGGTCGTATTCGAGGTCGGCATCCTGGACAATGACAATTGCGCCGGTCGTTAAAGCGAAACCGGTTTTTAAGGCTTTGGTTTTGCCTTGATTGCGCGGTTGGCGAACGTATTTGATTATTTCGTTTTCTTCCGCGAGGTTTTGGGCAACATTCGCCGTGCCGTCGGTTGAGCAATCGTCAACGATAATAATTTCCAGCAAATTTGGAATTTTTAGAAGTTTTTCGACGACTTTCGCCAGCGTCTGTTCTTCATTAAAAACCGGAATGACGACCGATAAACAAGCCGAATCTTTTTTAATTTCAAGGTTTGACATAACTTACAAAATTATTCGTTCTGTTTTCTAAAGTGACATCAGTTTGTTTTTTCTTTTGCCACGTTCTTATTCAAGTTTTATCCAAAAAAGTTTTTCGGCTTTTTTCATTCGTATGTAAATTGTTGCGCCCATTTATCGCCTTATCTCCACTTCCCCGCACTGTTGCCTTCGCCGAACAGGTAGCCGCAGAACTCGCCGTAAGACCAGCCCGTCAAAAGCAGCAACAAATACGGCAAAGATTTTAACAATTCTTTGCGATGCCTGCCTTTGTGAAAGATTCCCACGACAATGCGCGACGGCAGCAGAATCGGCAACACCAAAGATTTCATGACAAATATAACGCGGCTCGACGGCGGAGCGTCTGAAATTCGTTTTGCAGCGAAAGCTCTGGCGTGATGAAAGGCTTGCGTCAGCGCGTAGTTAGTCAAGTAATTTTTATCATGATAGACGATTGCCGAAGGCATCAGATACAAAGCATATCCGCGCCTTTGCAGTTCATCGTGTACAAAGTTTTCGTAGAAGCCGTTACAGTAGAAATTTACTATTTCCTCAAGAGCTTCTCTTTTATACGAGACGTTCGCGCCGGAAAGCGTTGTTACCACACGCGCCCTGTCGGGCGGCATATATTTTCCGTAGTCGTAGAAATAAACCGCCCAATCAAGAGGTTTCTGGTCACTGCCGTTTTCGACCGCACCGCCGATTACCGAATATGGCAGCTCGTGAGCTTTTTCAATCTCGGCACGCCAGTTGGCGTCGAAGCTGCAATGGTCTTCGAGCAGAGCGACAATTTTTCCGGTTGAACGTAAAACGCCTTGCGCTCGTAATTCGGGAACTGTCGCCTCTTCGTGCAAACGAACAAACTGCGCGAAGGGGAACTGCCGCTTCATCTCCTCGCTTGCGCCGTCATAATTGCTCATCACAATCACTTCAATTTCTTCGCCGTCAACCTGTTTTTCGAGAGAAGCAAGACAGTTACTAAGTAATGAAGCGTTGTTCCAAGCTGCGATGACGATGGAGAGTTTGGGTTGTTTTGGATATGTCATTCAACTTTCTCTAAACTTTTTCCGGCTCCAAATACATAACCCGTAAATTCTCCCGCCGCATAGCTGACCATAAAAATTGATAACAGCGGCAGCGACAGCAAAAATTC
>JACCYR010000447.1 GCA_013696385.1 Acidobacteriota bacterium | reverse complement strand
TCATCAATAAAATTCAGCTGGTGTCGTTTTTCATTTAAAAAGCTAACAAAAAATAAACCCTACACGCAACACCTTTTATCAAATTAGATGATAGTTCCTCGTATGAATTTCATACTTTGAAAAGTTACATTTAATACATTCAGTAATTTTTTTATCCGCCAAATTTCATTTTAAACTATTAAGTTATTCTGCTAATTCATTTACAGCTTACTGTGGTTTTAGCTTTAAAAGGAATGGAAGTTGCAGTGTCGAGTGGGCAAAAGGAGTTTTGCCCATTAAATAATATGTTTTACATCCAAAAATTATTTGGCGGATTACTTTTTTTATTTTGTCGATAATTTTATCGAGGGGTTTGATAATGGACAGTGGTAAAAATTCATCTGATTTTGATTTAGTTTGCTTTTCACATCTGCGATGGGATTTTGTTTATCAAAGACCGCAGCATCTTTTGAGCCGGTTTGCGCGGGAAAGGCGCGTTTTTTTTATTGAAGAACCAATTTTTGTTGACGAAAAAACGAATTTAAATATCACCCGGCGTGAAGACAATTTATTTGTTGTTGTGCCGCACATTTCACATTCCGACAGAGAAATAAGCAACGTCGAAGAAATTCAGCGCGAATTTATTGACCAACTTTTTCGCCAGCAAAACATAAAATATTTTGTCGCTTGGTTTTATACGCCAATGGCGTTGACATTTACCGCGCATTTGCAGCCGCAAGCCGTCGTTTATGATTGTATGGATGAGCTTTCTGGTTTTAAGTTTGCGCCGCCTGATTTAATCGCCAATGAAGCAAAACTTTTCCAAAAAGCCGATTTGGTTTTCACCGGCGGTCAAAGTCTCTACGAAGCCAAAAAATCACAGCACAAAAACGTCCACGCATTTCCTTCGAGTATTGACGCGGAACATTTCCGGCAAGCACGCAGCATCAAAGCAGAACCCGAAGACCAAAAACAAATTCCTCACCCAAAACTTGGTTATTGCGGCGTGATTGACGAGCGAATGGACGTTGTGCTTTTAGCTGAAATGGCGGATTTGCGCCCGACGTGGCAATTCGTGATGATTGGTCCGGTTATCAAAATCAGTGATGAAGATTTACCGCGCCGTGAAAATATCCACTATCTCGGCGGAAAAAATTATCAAGATTTGCCTGCTTATTTGGCAAATTGGGATGTCGCATTGATGCCGTTCGCTCTCAATGAATCAACCAAATTCATCAGCCCGACAAAAACGCCCGAATATCTCGCCGCCGGAAAGCCAGTCGTTTCTACACCGATACGCGATGTCGTGCGTCCTTACGGCGAAATGAATTTGGTGCATATTGCACGGACGGCGGAAGAATTTATTGCGGCTTGCGAAAATGCGATGCAGGAAAACGCGGTGGAAAGATTAAAGAAAGCTGATGAATTCTTAGCGCAAACTTCGTGGGATAAAACTTGGACGCAAATGGCAAATTTGATTAATGAAAAAATCGTAAAAAGCGCAAAAGTTTCCGTTATATAAAAATTAATTTATGTATGCAAGCAGACAGAAGGAGTTTGTGATATTTTATACAATCTAAATTCAATAATAATGAAAGGGGAAATAAAATGTTTGATTATTTAATTGTGGGTGCGGGTTTCGCCGGTAGCGTCCTTGCCGAAAGGCTTGCTAATGGCTCTGATAAAAAGGTTTTAATCTGCGATAAGCGTCCGCACATTGCGGGAAACGCTTTTGATTTTTACAACGACGAAGGTATTTTAATCCATAAATATGGACCGCATATTTTTCATACAAATTCACGGGAAGTTTTTGATTACCTTTCGCGTTTTACCGGATGGCGTGAATATCAGCATCGTGTTTTAGCATCGGTTGACGGAATGCTGCTGCCGATGCCGATAAATCTCGACACTATCAATAAACTTTACGGATTAAATCTGACATCTTTTGAGGTTGAAGAATTTTTTGCTTCTTTGGCTGAAAAAGTTGATGTTATCCGCACATCTGAAGATGTCGTTGTTTCAAAAGTCGGGCGCGAACTTTACGAAAAATTCTTTCGCAATTATACGCGCAAACAGTGGGGACTTGATCCGTCAGAACTCGATGCTTCAGTAACTTCGCGCGTGCCGACGCGCACTAACCGCGATGACCGTTATTTTACTGATTCTTTTCAAGCGATGCCGAAACACGGTTTTACGCGGATGTTTGAAAAAATTCTCGACCATCCGAATATCAAAATAATGCTTAATTGCGATTATCGTGAAATCGTCAACCAATTTGCGTTTAAGGAAATGATTTACACCGGACCGATTGACGCATTTTTTGATTATCGTTACGGCAAACTTCCCTATCGCTCGCTGGAATTTAAGCACGAAACACACGATGTTGAACAATTTCAAATTGCGCCCGTAGTTAATTATCCAAACGAACAGGCGTTCACACGCATTACGGAATTTAAGTATCTGACCGGACAAGAACACAAAAAAACTAGCATCGTTTATGAGTTTCCGCAAGCGACGGGCGATCCATATTATCCGATTCCGCGCAAAGAAAACGCCGATATTTACGCCAAGTATAAAACTTTAGCCGATGCGTGTTCCAACGTGCATTTTGTTGGAAGATTGGCGACTTATAAGTATTACAATATGGATCAAATCGTCGCCCAAGCCCTAATGACTTATAGCAAAATCGTCGGAATGAAACGCAAGGAGGCGACGGCGAAAATTAAAACCGGCGAAAAAGTTTTTGTGTCAACCCATTCGATAAGTAAATCGAACGGCAACGGTGTGAGTGTTGCTACTTCGTCGAGCTAGAAATTTGAATCGGCTGTAAATTGATTGTTAAAATTTAATCTGCGGTAAGTGAAATTTAATTTTTGCTTGCCGCAATTTTTTATGAAAATGCTTGTAAACATTACCTCTTAA
>JACCYR010000051.1 GCA_013696385.1 Acidobacteriota bacterium | reverse complement strand
GATTTTCAGCCGCTTGTAAAACCATTTTAACCGCCCGCAAAACCGCCGGATGAAGCGTCCGAAACCAGTCGGCTACCGATTCGTTATCGCGGTCAACCGCCAAAAGATACTGCACGAGGTCGTTTGTTCCAAGACTCAAAAAATCAACTTCCGCGGCGATTTCATCAATCGTCAAAACCGCCGACGGGACTTCAATCATCGCGCCGAGTTTTGGATTTCCAATTTCGATTTTGCTTTTTCTTAATCGATTCTTTTCCTGTTTTAAGATTTTTTTTGTCAGCAAAATTTCTGACACATCGGAAATCATCGGCAAAACGATGTCAATTTTATTTCCGGCAGAGGCTTGCAGCAGAGCGCGAAGCTGCGTGCGAAATTCTTTGTTGTGTGATAATCCAAGCCGGATTCCGCGCAGTCCGAGCGCGGGATTTTGTTCTTTTTCAACACTTTCGTCGGCAAGTTGCTCGGCACTTAAATCGAAAGTGCGAATTCTCACGCCGTCTTCTCCGACCAAATCTGCAATTTTTCGATAGGCTTCGATTTGTTCTTGTTCAGACGGAAAACCTTTGTATTGATTAAACAAAAATTCCGAGCGATAAAGTCCGATGCCTTCTGCACCGAATTGCCGGGCTTTAATGTAACCTTTTGGTAAATCTACATTTGCGCGAATAGTAATTTCTCGTCCGTCGAGCGTTTTAGGTTTTCCTTTAATTGCTGCAAATTTTTCGGAATTAACATCCCGGAAATTAGCCGCCGCGATTTCATATTTATCATAAGTTTCATCATTCGGTTTCAATATAACTTCTCCGTTATAGCCATCGACAATAACATCATCGCCGGTTTGAACGCGCCGCAAAATTCCTTTTAATCCAGTAACGGCGGGCAAATTCATTTCTCGCGCCAAAATAAAAGTGTGCGATGTCCAACCGCCTTTTTCGGTAATAATGGCTATCGGATTGCTTTCCGTCAATTCAATTAAAGTTGAAGGTTTTACGTCTTTGGCGACAATAATCGAATTTTCGGACATCGGAATATTTGATTTTCCGCCGCCGCCTAATGCCGTCAAAAGTCTATCGGCAATATCTTCCAAATCAATATATCTCTCGCGTAAATGCTCATCCGCAATCGTTTTATAATTTGAAATATAAGTATCCGTAACAACTTTTACCGCCCATTCCGCGTTGACTTTTTGCTCGGTGATATTGTTTTGGATTTTAGCAAGTAATGATTTATCTTCAAGAATCAACAGATGCGCGGCAAAAATGTTGGCTTTAATCTCCGATTTGTTTGCGCTGATTTTTTTTATCTGGCTTTGGGCTAAACGGACGGCGGCGCGGAAACGGCGCAATTCGCGTTCAATTTGGGAATCATTTAATTCAATGCGGTAGAATTGCCGCTTGCGCCCGTGCAGACAAATGACTTTCCCGATTGCCACGCCTCTGGAAACGGCGCGGGCGTTGAGTTTTATTTCGGCATAGTTATTGTTTTTTCTTGAGGCTTGATTTGTTTTACTAAAAGCTATCATCTTTTTAACGTAGAATACTCGGAGTGCGAGCATTTTGATAGTTTTGAGTTCCAACTTTAGTTGGCTGATTTGTCGAGGAAAAGCCAACTTTTAGTTGGAACTCAAAACACCTGACTATTTTTTAAGTGTTCGAACTAACATTTTTGAGTAAAGCCGCCCGCGGTGTTAACTTCCAAAATCAAAACCGCCGCTGCTGCTTTGCGACGGGAAAAAAGGTTTCAATAGTCCGGCAAAAGCTCGCAAATTTCGAGTTTGAATTAAAATTTCGCCGGGACCCGAAAATTCCGCCACCAAGCCTTCGCCGCTCAAAAAACTTCTGAAAAATCCGCTTCTTGCGGCTTTTCGCGTGTTATATTGCATTTGACCTTCCCACGCAACCAGATGTCCGGTATCAACTACATATTGTTCGCCCGCCCGCAAGGTTTTTCGGTGAATCGCGCCGAAAGACGAAACGAGCAGAAGACCTGTGCCGGTAACTTGCAAAAGAAATAAACCTTCGCCTCCGATCCAAGATTTTGCGCCGCCGAATTTTGTATCAACCTGTAAACTCGTATCGCCCGCCAGATATGAACTCGACTGCACCATAAAAGTTTGATTGTTCATTTCGATGCCGACGACATCGCCGGGCGTGCCGGGCGCAAATGTTACTTCGCCCGCGCCGCCTTTTGCCGTGAAGGTTGAAACAAACGCCGATTCGCCGCCGACGGCACGTTTTAACGCGCCAAAAACTCCGCCTTTTAGTTCCGAATGAAGGTCAACATTCGCAGACATCGAAACCATCGCGCCCGCTTCGGCTGAAATTGATTGTTCGGTTTGCAGATTTACAATTGCCAGCGCAAACGAACCGGGATGCTGAATTTCCCAAGTGTAACCGCGCCCCTGACCGCGATTGTCGGTATCAAAATTAAAGACTTTATTTCCCGCAGCTTGTTGTTGATAATTTGCTTGTGGTGATTGATTTTGCATTTGAAAGCCGCAATTTCCGCAAAATTGGGCGTTTGGCAGAAGTGCTGCATTACATTTCGGACAATTCATATAAAATAGTTTTGAGATTCCGTCTTTAGGCTTCTTTTTATTCAATGTCTGCTTAAAGCCGCAACTCAAAATTTTCTCCTTATGTTTTTTCAATAATTATGCGACAGGCTTCTTCGGCATTTTCGGCAAAATCAAGATAAACGACATCGGCATCGCTGACGACCAGATTTTTTTTCCACGATTCGATAACCTGTTTCCAACAATCTCCCAAAAGCACGAGCGGTCGTTTTTCAATCACGCCGGTTTGCAGCTTATTCCAAACCAGCGAAATTTCCGTAACCGTTCCCATTCCGCCGCGAAAGGCGACAAATCCGACTGAGCGTTCAATCAGATTTTGCAAACGTTCATAAAAATGATTGGTAGCAACTTTATCTGTCAAATAACGATTCGGCTCGGATTTGAATTGGTTCATTACAATACCGAAAACCCGCCCGCCTTTTTCTCTCGCGCCGCGCGAAGCCGCTTCCATTACGCCCAGATAACCGCCCGTGCAAATTGTAAAACCGGCTTTGGCAAGCCGTCCGCCAAGTTCCTTTGCCTGCTGGTATTCCGCCGAATCTTCGCCGCACCGCGAACCGCCGAAAATTGTTACGATTCTATCTTTGTCAATCACATTGCCTCTTTCTACAAAGTTTCTTTATTATATTCTTCCGCTTGATTAAAGCAAAACCATCACACTCCGCCCGCTTCTTCTTCCGGTGTCAGATTTCCCGCTTCGTGAATTGCTTTGTCTGTATTCGTAAAAAATAAAATTAAACTGCCGACCACAAAAAACACAATCAACGCGAGAATTGCCGGACGATAGGAATTAGTCATTTGCGCGACAAACCCGAAAACAACTGGACCAATCCAGGAAGTTCCGCGCTCGGAAATTTCATAAATTCCAAAAAAAGCCGATTCGCGCCCGTGCGGAATCATCTTTGAAAACAGTGAGCGCGAAAGTGCCTGTGAACCGCCCAAAACAAAGCCAATCAAGCCGCTCATTATGTAAGCCTGCGAAAGCGTGTTTAAAAATCCGTAGGCATAGATCACAATTAGCGACCAAATTACGAGAGAAATGATTATGGCGGTTTTTGAACTGGTAAAATGGGCAATTCTTTCAAAGACCAACGCACCGATAAAAGCAACGATTTGGGCAATTAAAAAAGCGATTATTAAAACTGAATTATCAACTTCCAAACCTCTGGCGATAAAAAGTTCCTGAGAAATGAAAATCGAAGAACTCGTAATAACGGTTTGAATTCCATCGTTATAAAGCAAATAAGCAATCAAAAAAGCCAATGTGTGTTTAAGTTTGAACAGTTCGCGGAAGGTTTCGATTAATTCTCCAAATCCTGCCGCAACATAATTTTTCCCCGCCGGAACTTCCCGCGTCGGTTTTCGTCGCTTTAATAATGAAAAAGTGATGAGCGCGAAACCACCCCACCAAATTCCTGCCGTCGAAATACAAATTCTGACTGCCATTCCGGTTGAAATGCCGTAAGATTCGGCGTATTTCAAAAAAATTAAATTGGCGAATAAAACTAACGCGCCGCTGATATAACCTGCCGCAAAGCCCCAACTTGAAACTTTGTCGCGT
>JACCYR010000436.1 GCA_013696385.1 Acidobacteriota bacterium | reverse complement strand
CGCGCATATCGAGCGCAACAACGGTGTATTCGTCGCTCAAGGCAACAATCTGATGCCGCCACGAATACCAAAATTCAGGAAAGCCGTGCAATAAAACAACGAGTTTTTCGCCGTCGCCCGCCGTTGCGTAATGCAGTTTTACGTCGCCGATTTGCGCGTAATCAAATTTAATTTTTTCGTCTGTCATAAGCCTAATTCTTTTGCTTCCGTTTTGGGAATATCAATTTTCATCCGCAATAGCGCGGTTGAGAAAGTTTTGCCTTGCGCGTCGGTCATTAAGCTGAGAGTTCCGCCGCCGCCAAGAGATTCGTGTAGCAGAAAATTCAACGCGCCGAGATTTGGCAGTTCAAAGCGTTCAACATCACCTTTGACGATTGCGCCGAAATGCTCTTTAACTTTTTCCGCCGTTACTTCGCGCACGAGAAGCGGATAAAATTCATCTTTGAGCGCGATAACGCCGACGTTTGCCGTGTCGCCTTTGTCGCCCGAACGGGCGTGGGCGAGTTTTAGCAATTCGATTTTCATATGTTTTGTGTCCGAAAATGCTTGATAAATTTGATTAACCAAATAATTGTAAAAACCAAAAACGCGCCGATAATCAGCTATATCTCGGTTGATGAAAGATTTTCGCGGTTTATGTCGGCGCGAAAAACGAGTTGATTGACAGCGATAAACAAACTCAAAAGCGCAACATTAAACCATTCAAAATAGCTTCTGATTATGCCGAATGTCGCTTCGCGTTTTTCTACCGTCAGCTAATAAACTTTGTTCGGCAAGTTAAGCCACGAATTCGGCATTTTTTTAAGAACAAGCGGAAGCAAAGTAAATTCAAAAATGATTATCAATAAAAGAACGCCTTCAAAATGACAAAATTTTGTCGAGCCATCCAACCGTCAGGCTCGCCTGATCCGTTGAAATGAGAAGCGACGGTTTCCGGCAGATTCGGATAATAATAGACAATTTGCGCCAAGAAAACGCCAATTAAAAGATATAAAATTGCCCGCGCTAAACTCATATCATTTTTTTAGCCGCAGCCAAAGAAACGCCGCGATGACCAGCGAATGTGTGATTTCACCTTTCGCAATCAACTCATCAACACTATCTAACGAAACCAAGTTTGTAACAACGCTTTCGTGATCGTCAAAAGTAGTTTCCTGTATTTTTTCGCAATCAAGCGCAAGATAATGATAAACCAAATTATTGTTTATCGCCGGATTCGCATGTGATTTTCCTAACAAAATAAAGTTGTTTGCCGAAAAACCTGTTTCTTCGAGGAGTTCGCGTTGTGCCGCCGCCTGCGGATTTTCGCCGTCGTCAACCATTCCGCTCGGAATTTCCAAAGTGATTTTCTCGATTCCGTGCCGAAACTGCTTAATTAAAATAACTTCCTTTTCCCGCGTCAAAGCGATGACATTTACCCAATCGGGATTTTCAAGACAATAAAAAGTAGCTTCATAACTATCGCTTTCGCGTTTGTAAACATCTTGCCTGACGCGGAAAATGCGGCAATCAGCAACCTTTTCCGATGCAATGCGCTTCCAAGTTTCGGGTTATTTGTTCATAAAAAGTTTTGTTTCTATTAGAATTGTGTTTTAGATTAGAAATCAAGTAAAGACTCTTATCATTCTATAAAGCATTTACTAACAACATTTACGGTCACATTTTAGGACAACTAAAAAGCTACTGTATCTAAATATGTATCTACTGCGCGTCTTTGTCTAAATTTTAGACTGCTTTTGCAAAATACATTTTCCGCATTGCTTCGGCTTTCATTTCTTCGCTCGGATGCACGTATCTTGATAACATTTTCGTATCTTTATGTCCAAGCAAAGCAGAGAGCGTTATCAAATCAACTCCGCGCTCAATGGCTCGTGTGGCGAAGGTATGACGGCAATCGTATAAGTCAAAATCAAACTTTAACTTTCTGACAACGGGCAAATGCCAAAAGTGCATACTTGAATATCGTTCTTTTCCGGGAACACCTCTTTTCGGAAAAAACCAGCCTTCACAAAACTTGGTATTAGGTCAGTTTGAAAATAGATTTTATTCCTAATGTCGTTTCCAAATTTTTGGCAAGTCTGGATCGGACGAAATAAGCGATTCTCTGAACTCTTGTCTTTTATAACTCGCGTTGCAAATTTACGAAAATCAATATGCGGATAACCTTGGTATTCTATTAAGCCAAATACTGTTCTGTATTCATTCCGAAATAAAAAGAACAGCTTATAAAAAGGCTCTGCTTGAATCGTTCTATTAGGAAACTACCGATTTTGTGATAAATGCGATAAGCCTTTTGCTAGGGTAGATATTCAAATGAATAAAAATCTTCAAATATCTTATGGAAATGAAAACAAATTAGACATAATTGAATAATTAGGAATAAACTTTTAGACAGAATTGTGTTTAGGCTAAAAAGCTAAACCAAAAATGTGTAGAAGTCGTTTATTATTGGCTTTCGCACAAAAACCAAATTATAAAGAATTCCGGTCAAAACTAAATTTTTAGTCCGTTAGAAAGGATTGTATTTTTTTAACTTTGATTTAATTCAGCCTTGTAACTACGGAAAGCAAAAGTCCTATAAAAATAAAAACAGGAGATTTTTGGGTATGTTAGAAATGTTCACAAAATTAAAAACTTCTTTCCTGACACCATTTCTTAACGGATCAACCGTTTTCCCCAAATTGCAAACGCGGCTTTTCGACGTCTTGTGTTTGCTGTTTTTTACCGCTTTCTGGAGCGTAAATGTTCCGGCGCAGGCTTATAGTGAAAATATTTTTGACCTGCTTGGAAGTAAATTTTTGCCTGTTGCGAAAGTAAGTGATTCTTCTAATTCCCTCGTCAACAACCATTTAACGGCGAAGCCTACTGGACTGTTGGCAACACTCATCGTTGATGACGATTTGGCATGCCCGGGTGCGACATTTTCAACAATAAGCGCAGCAGTTGCCGCGGCAATCGCAGGCGATACAATTCAGGTGTGCGCCGGTACTTACAATGAGTTTGTAACCGTCGATAAAACCTTGACAATCCTTGGGGCTCAAAATGGCGTAGATGCACGCACTCGCACAGATGCGATAGGTACTGAATCGGTCGTTAACAGCACCGGTTCACCCGGTTTCGACGTCGGTTTCTATGTGAGGGCTAACGGGGTAGTAATTAATGGCTTTATCGTCCAAGATGGTACTACAGGTATTTTTACGGAAGACACATTTTCCGGTTATCAAATCCTCAATAACATCATTCAGAACAATACCATCGGACTCTATTTGAACAACAACGGCGCACAGCAAACCATTGTTCGTAATAATGCGTTCAAAACAAATAATCTACCCGGTTCAGCTTCTGGTGACGGCATTTATAGTGACCAAGGCGCCCGCGTTCTCATTGATGCCAACAGCTTTACCGGGCATACTGCAGACTCGATGATTTTCACCGGAACGCAATCAAACATTACCGTTTTAGGTAATCAATTTACCAGCAATAACAAAAGCATGGTCTTTTTAGGTGTTAACAGAGCCGTTGTTATGGGAAATACGGTCACAACTCCGTTAGAAAAGGCTATTGAACTTGATGGCGGCAATAATAACGTATTGATCACCTGCAACACTATTGTCAATAGCCCAGTTTATGGAATCAGTGTCATCAATCCTCATGAGGCTGGTCCAAACACTGATGTTCGTATCAATAATAACAACATTCAGGGTAATCTTGCAGCTGGCTTGGAGGTTAGTGTCATCGGCTACACCGGTACGATCAACGCTGAAAACAATTATTGGGGAAGTCCGACCGGTCCAACAATTGCCAGCAATCCGGGTGGGACAGGCGATAAAATCATAGATCCGAACAATATGGTTGACTACATGCCATTCTTAACGGCTCTATCAACTTGTGCGCCAACTCCGATACCGCGGCGCAAATTTGACTTTGATGGAGATGGGCGAGCGGATTTGAGTGTTTTCCGACCCTCTGATAGTGTGTGGTATCTGCTTAATTCGCAAACCGGTTATACCAACTCGCAGTTCGGCATCTCCACCGATAAATTAGCTCCCGCCGATTACGACGGCGACGGCAAAACCGACATCGCCGTTTATCGTCCGGCAGAAGGAGTGTGGTATCTGCTCCGCTCTAGTT
>JACCYR010000351.1 GCA_013696385.1 Acidobacteriota bacterium | reverse complement strand
TTCCGAGCCGCATTGATGTCATCACGCAGATTGACGGCGTTGAATTTGAAGATGCCTGGCAAGAATATAAAACAATCGAAATCGAAAATTTACAAATTCCCGTCATCGGCAAAACTCAATTACTCATTAACAAACAAGCAACCGGCAGAGCGAAAGACCGCAACGACGCACTGTGGCTGCAAGACGAACAATAAAAACGCGCCATATCTGAAACCGAGTTCGGATAAAAAGTCTGAAAAGATTGGTAATATTAGAATTTGATTAAAATGATTTATGCCCGAAGTCATCAACAACCAACGCAAAATAAAAATTAATAATAAAGTTTTTCAGACCTTTGCGAAAGTTGCATTAGAGAAAATCGGCGAAACCGAAGGCAAAAATTTTACCGTTGCTTTTGTTTCCGACAGAAAAATGCGCGAACTCAACAATAATTTTCGCGGTAAGAATTTGACAACCGATGTTTTGTCTTTTACTTTTGAAGCCGACAAATTTGAAACCGAAAATGATATTCTGAGTGATATTGCGATTTCGCTTGAGCAAGCCGAAAGACAAGCGCAGGATAATAAATCTGATTTGGAAACGGAAATTAAACAACTTATTTTGCACGGCATACTGCATTTGTGCGGCTATGACCACGAAACGGACAACGGCGAAATGAATAAGCGGGAACTTGAACTCCGCGAGGTTTTGGAAATAAACTAAGCGTGAGTTACACAAATTACACAAATAAAAAATTATAATTTATCTGGGTATCCATCTTTGTAAATCTGTCGTTTAACAAATTCTATGAATCAAACACAAAAAACAGCCGCTCCGTGCGTGATGGTGATTTTTGGCGCGACCGGCGATTTAACCAAACGTAAACTTTTCCCCGCGCTTTATAATCTGGCGAAAGAGAAGTTTTTACCTGAAAATTTCGCCGTCGTCGCCGTCGGACGACAGGAAATTTCCAATCAAGATTTTCGCGTGAAAATCAAGGAAGATTTGAAGGAATTTGTCGGCAATTCGGTTGATAATAAGTTGATTGATTGGTTTGAAGAGCGCACGTATTATTCGGGCGGCGATTTCGGAGAAGCGAAAACTTTTAAGAATCTGCAGAAAACACTCGCCGAAATCGCCAAAAATCACGGTGCGCCGGGCAATTATTTCTTTTATCTCGCCACGCCGCCTTCGCTCTTTGCGCCGATTACCGAAAAAGTGTGCGATATCGGTTTGTGTAGCGAGGAAAATGGCTGGCGGCGTTTTGTTTTTGAGAAACCGTTTGGACGCGACTTGGAAAGCGCGAAAAAACTTAACGAAGAATTGGCAAAAATCCTGAAAGAATCGCAGATTTACCGGATTGACCATTATCTCGGCAAGGAAACTGTTCAGAATATCTTGGTTTTCCGGTTTGGCAACAGCATTTTTGAACCAATTTGGAATAGAAATTATATTGACCATATCCAGATTACGGTGGCGGAAAAACTCGGTGTTGAAGCTCGCGGCGGTTATTACGACACGGCGGGCGCATTGCGCGATATGATTCCAAACCATATTTTTCAACTGATTACTTTGACGGCGATGGAACCGCCCGTTTCCTTTGAAGCCGACGCGGTGCGCGACGAACAGGCGAAAATTTTGCAGGCGATTCAGCCATTTTCCTCCGAAGACGTTTTGCATAAAGCGGTACGCGGGCAATATGGCGCGGGGAAAATTGACGATAAAAAGTTCGCCGCATATCGGAGTGAAGAAAATGTTGCGCCTACGTCAAATACGGAAACTTACGCCGCGCTGAAACTTTCGATTGACAATTGGAGATGGGCAAATGTGCCGTTTTATGTGCGGACAGGAAAGAGTCTGCCTGAAAAACAAACGACAATTATGATTCAGTTTAAACGTGCGCCGTTTATGCTGTTTCGTGATACGCCGATTGAACGTCTGACCCCGAATCGGCTCGTTATTCACATTCAACCCGACGAAGGCATTACGCTTCATTTCGGCGCGAAAATACCAGGTCCGATTGTTAATATGGGCGCGGTTGATATGGATTTTAATTATCGCGACCATTTTGGCGAAACTGTCAGCACGGGCTACGAAAGGCTTTTATACGATTGTATGACGGGCGATGCGACACTATTTCAACGCGCCGATATGGTTGAATCAAGTTGGAAAATCGTGTCGCCGGTTTTGGACGTTTGGGAGGCGATTCCAGCGCGAGATTTTCCGAACTACGAAGCGGGAAACTGGGGACCGCCTGAAGCCGCCGAACTGCTGGAGGACGACGGACGCAATTGGAAAAATGAGTTTGACTAGAGATTTTATTAACAGATTTTGGCGAAGATTAATTTTCGCTTATCGCAACAAACTAGTTTTTTTATAAATCAATCGCAAGCCTTCAAGCATCAGTGTTTCATCAACAATTGTTATCAAATCGGAATTTTCCGCGATTAAAGCAGCAAGACCGCCGGTGGCAATAATTTGCGGTTTTTCGCCGAGTTCGTTAATCATTTTTTGCAGAATTCCGTCAACCAAACCAATATAGCCGTGATAAATTCCCGATTGAATTGAGGTAACGGTTGAATTTCCAATAACTTTTTCCGGTTTTTTGACCTCAACTTTTGGGAGTTTTGAGGTTTTTTGAAAAAGCGTATCGGCTAAAACACTCAGTCCGGGCGTGATGATTCCGCCGAGGTATTCACTACGTTCATTGACGACATCAATCGTTGTCGCCGTGCCGAAATCACAAACAATGCACGGTTTTCCATATTTCTCAACTGCCGCAAAAGCGTCAACCAACCGGTCTGCGCCAATGTCTTTTGGCGATTCGTAAAGAATTTTCAAACCCAAATCAAAAGTGTAATCAACAAAAATTGCTTCGCATCTGAAGTAATCGGCGGACATTTTTTGAAAAGCCGGATTGAGTTGCGGCACGACGGAGGAAATAATGATTGCCAAAACTTGTTGAAAATCAATATTGCCAAGGGAAAAAAACTGCCGCAGCAAAACGCCGATTTCGTCGGAAGTTCTCTCAGGAACAGTTGAGAGCCGCCATTTCTTAATAAGATTTTCGCCGTCGAAAACACCGAAAGTCGTATTTGTGTTGCCAGTGTCAATCGTCAGAAGCATAAGAAATAAGGGAAAACAAAAAGTGGAAAACGGAAAATTTTAAATACAAAAATCATTTTCCATTTTCCACTTTCAATTTTTCGTTAAAAAGCTAACCTTGAAGCGGCAAACCGTCATAAACAACTTGCCAGCCGTTTTGTTTGCTTGTTCGCAAACTTTTCGTGAACCATTCGATAGCTTTCGCCGGGTCGTCGTAAATCTGCACCGACGGGTTGACTTCGCGCGGGTCAACGCGGCAAATCGCGCCGCCTTTGGTTGCTGTTTTGACACATAACAACGCCACCATATTATTTTTTGATAAAATGGCGGTTCGCATATTAACTTCGCTCAATTCCGATTCGTCAAACTCGTCAAAGTCTTCTAAATCTCCGTCAAAATCTTCAAATTCCAAATCTTCGGGTTCAAAATCAAATTCGTTGTTCATATAATTTTTTATAAATTCCTTAACTACAAATTACACCGTTGCGATTAAAAATTCAATGACATTTCATTACTGCGGGATTTTCCGCAGCATTTCAACCTCGCCTGCTTGGATAATTTTGATTTTTCTGTTTTCTGTTTGAATTCTCAATGCGCCGTTTTCTTCGATTCCGCAAGTTTTGCCGTAAATAGTTTCATTTGTTAAAACCGCCCGAACTTCTTTGCCGAAAGCGTAAGAAGAACGCCGTGTCCATTCC
>JACCYR010000405.1 GCA_013696385.1 Acidobacteriota bacterium | reverse complement strand
GCCGAATAATGCCACGGCAATTTGCCGTTTTTGCCGATAGCGTAATTTTGTGTAATGGCGACGATTCCGACAATCATATAAGAAGTTTCGCACCTTTATAAACCGCAATGGGCGAACCTTTCGCCATAAAAATTGAGTGCGGTTTTGTTTCGCTCAAAAAGTCGAATTTTTTGCCGTAAGTAAAACCAAAATCAACATCAATTTCCGCGTAACTGACTTCAAAAAGCTCCCATTTCGGATGCTCGACTTTGTATTCGTCCGTCCGGTTTTCGCCGCGTTTCGTATAACCCCAATAATGTTCGGTGATAAATTCGCCGTGTGAATTTTCTTTGGGAACGCCCAGATTTTCTCCAATCTCAACCGCAACACTATTTTGGCAGCTTGCCTTCGACCAAAAATAAGCGAGTTCGCCTTTTGCTTTCGTGTGGTTCATCTGCCAAGTTTCATAAGGTTCGCCGTAAAAAGTTCGCGCCAGCAGTGAAATTGCCCGGCGCGGAACAATTTCCTTGACAAAAACAACGCCGCGTTTTATCTCATTTTCCGTTTCGCGCTTGACATAAAACCGCAAATTCACTTCTTCAAAATTAGTGTGAAACGGAATCGGCATTTGCAAAACCCGCGTGTCGAGAAACATAAACGCGACCAGACTGGCGTAACATTTTCCGTTGTGAAAATCCAAAACCGTTCCCTTCGGCACAAATTCGGCTAACAGGAGCGGTTCGACTTCGTAATTTGTTATCACCAAATCTTGCCAATTTGCCGTCAGAAATTTTTTCATCTCCATTAAACTACATCTTTACGTTGGATTATTCAAAAATCTTTTTGCGGAAATAAAGCAACAATGTAATAATTTTGCTCGACTTGACCCTGAAATTTACTGTGAAAATAAATTTAATTTTATGAAAATGGACGCGAAATTTTATCAAATATTGTTTTTCATATTTGTTCTGTTTGTGTTGCCAGCCAACGCGCAGTGGCAAAAACAATCCGTTAAGACAAATGCGAGTTTGCGCGGTTTAAGTGTCGTCAACGAAAACATTATTTGGGCAAGCGGCACAGGCGGAACATTTTTGAAAACAACCGACGGCGGCAAAACTTGGGAAGTCGGCAAAGTTCCCGACGCAGAAAAACTTGATTTCCGCGACATCGAAGCATTTAGCGCAAACACCGCATATCTTTTGAGCATCGGCGAAGGCGAAAATTCGAGAATTTATAAAACGACGGACGGCGGAAAAACTTGGAAGCTGCAATTTAAAAACACAAACAAAAAAGCGTTTTTTGACGCGCTTGCCTTTTGGGACAAAGATAACGGAATTGCGATGAGCGACCCCGTTGACAATAAATATCTTTTAATTTCGACAAATGATGGCGGCGAAACCTGGAAACCGCTTTCAAACGATAAAATGCCATCCGCCAAAGAAGGCGAAGCCGCTTTTGCCGCCAGCGGAACTTGCTTGATTATTCAAGGCAAATCGAATGTTTATCTTGTTTCGGGCGGACAAGGTGCGCGAGTTTTTCGTTCAAACAATCGCGGTTTGGATTGGTCTGTTTCCGACACGCCAATTGTCAAAGGAACATCAGGAAGCGGAATTTTTTCGATTGCGATGTTTGATAAAAATAATGGTGTAATCGTCGGAGGAAATTACGAAAAACCGAATGACATCACGAATAATCTCGCTTTTACCGATGACGCGGGAAAAACCTGGGATTTATCGAAAGGTTTGAACGGTTATCGTTCGGGCGTGGCATTTGTTGATAAAAAAACTTTGATTGCCGCCGGTTCAAGCGGTTCAGATATTTCTTTTGACGGCGGAAAAACGTGGAAAAATCTCGACAAAGAAAATTACAATGCGGTGCAAGCCAGAGGCAAAAACGCAATTTGGGCAGTTGGCGCAAATGGTCTTGTCGGAAAATTTTCGATAAATAAAAAATAAAATGCGATACGCTTGGTATGATTTTCTCGGCTCAATCGGTGTCGGAGTAATAATTTTCACCTACATTTTGCTCCAGCTCGAAAAACTCCGCAGTGAAAGTTTGATTTATTCACTGTTCAACGCGCTCGGCGCGAGCCTGATTCTAATTTCGCTCATTTACAGTTTTAACTTCTCGGCTTTCATCGTAGAATTTTTCTGGGTGCTGATTAGCCTTTACGGAATCAGCAAATACTTTTGGAAAGGTCAAAAGTGAGAATGGAGAAATGTTAGAAAGGGAAAAAGTTAAATCAACGACAACGGAAACTTTTTCACTCTTTGACTATTCTGCTTTTTTACTTTAATAAAATGTCGGCAAAATCAATTCGTAAAAAATTAAATAACAAACCGCTTTCCTGCACGTCAGAAACCGATTTAACCAAAGAACAACAGATCGAGCTTTACCGCTTTTTGAAAATGACGCGGATGTTTGATGAAAAAACCGTCAATCTCAAACGACAATCAAAACTTGTCGGCGGAGTTTTTTCGTCTTTAGGGCAGGAAGCGACGGCAGTCGGAACAGCGTTTGCGCTGGAAAAGCAAGATTTTATTGCGCCTCTGATACGCGACATCGGCGCGGTTTTGGTCAAAGGCGTTGAGCCGAAATATATTTTCGCGCAATATATGGCAAAAGCGACTGCGCCGAATCGTGCGACGGATTTGCAGTTTCATTTTGCCGATATGGAAAAAGGTTTTATCGGTCCGATTTCTCACTTGGGCGATATGATTCCGGTGATGACGGGAATTTTGCTGGCATCAAGAATGAAAAAAGAAAATCGCGTGGCGGTTGCATATATTGGCGACGGGACGACTTCGACAGGCGCGTTTCACGAAGGCGTAAATTTCGCCGCCGTTCAGAAGTTGCCGCTGATTGTTGTGATGGAAAGCAATGGTTATGCTTATTCCACGCCGTCGCGCTTGCAATTTGCCTGCGAAAATCTGATTGATAAAGCCGTCGGTTACGGCGTGAAAGGCTTGAGCGTGGACGGAAACGATATTATTGCGTGTCATGAAATCATGAAAGAAGCCGCCGAATATGCGCGAAACGGCGGCGGCACGGTTTTAATCGAAGCGCACACTTACCGCCGCAAAGGACACGCCGAACACGACAATCAATCTTACGTGCCGGCAGGCGAAATCGAATTTTGGGAAACAAACAATGACCCGATAACGCGCTATGAAAATTTTTTGAGCGCGAAGAAAATTTTAACGCGCGAAGATATGGACAAAATCGGTGATGAAATAAAAAACTTTTTGGATGAAGAAGCAGCTTGGGCGGAAAATTCGCCCGTTCCAGAACCCGAACAAGCCGCCTATAATGTTTTTGATAATTCGGTGGTTGCGCCGGCTTTTAAGAAGAAAGTTTTAGAATCCTAAACCAAAAAGTGCAGATTGTTTGAGCAGAACTCGAAAAATGCAAAAAACTAAAGTAAGACTGACTAAAACTTTCAAAGAATTTGTTGACGGCGAAAAATTGAGCGGTATTTTTTTGATTGCCGGCACGACTGTTTCGCTGATTATCGCAAATTCAGTTTTGGGCGAAAGCTATCTTGGATTTTGGCGGTTATATCTCGGCGGTCTGAGCATTGAACATTGGATTAATGACGGTTTGATGGCAGTTTTCTTTCTGCTTATTGGCTTGGAACTTGAACGCGAACTTTACAAAGGAGAATTATCGAATTTCAAAAACGCGCTGCTGCCGATTTTCGCCGCCATCGGCGGATTGTCTTTGCCCGCGCTGATTCATTTCGCATTTAACAACGGAACGCCGACGCAAGCGGGAATCGGAATTCCGATGGCGACGGACATCGCTTTCGCGCTCGGAGTTTTGGCTTTGGTCGGAAGCCGCGTTCCTGCTTCGCTCAAGATTTTTCTGACGGCTGTGGCAGTAATGGACGACCTTGGCGCAATTGTAATTATTGCAGTTTTCTACACATCAAAACTTTCGTTTTTGTATCTGCTGCTCGCGCTCGGCGTTTTCGGCATTTTAATTGGGCTGAACCGTTGGCGCGTGATGAGTTTGATTCCATATTTGCTGGGCGGCGCGGTGATGTGGTTTTTTATGTTAAAATCAGGAGTTCACGCGACAATTGCCGGAGTTTTGCTGGCTTTCACAATTCCGTTCACGCCAATTCAGGAGGATATAAATTCGCCTTCTTATATTTTGGAACATTTTCTTCATAAACCCGTCGCATTTATGATTTTGCCGCTTTTCGCGCTTGCCAACACGGGAATTGTCATCGGCGCAGATTGGCTGCAAAGTTTGTCTTCATCAAATAGTTTGGGCATTTTAGCCGGACTTATTCTTGGCAAACCGCTCGGCATTGCGTTAATCAGTTTTGTCGTCGTGGCGTTGGGCATTTGCCGTCTGCCGCTTGATTTAAATCGGAAACACATCATCGGTGCAGGACTTTTGGGCGGCATCGGGTTTACGATGTCAATTTTTATCACAAATCTTGCCTTTACCGATTCAAACATTATAAATAATTCAAAAATGGCGATTCTGCTTGCTTCGCTGACTGCCGGAATTATTGGTTTCGGGTGGCTGAAATTATTTGGCAAGTCGGAAGAAACTGTTGAAGATATAGACGAAACGGAGTTTGCGGATGTTTAAAGTGATTCGCTAAAATGACAAAATGAAATGGTTAATTGAAAAATCCCGCTATTTGGCGTTGATTGGGGTTCTCGGATTGCTGGTCGGGGCGATGACTGCGCTTTTTTGGGGAATATATAAAACTATCAAAGTCGTTGAAGAAACTTTTCTGAACTATGCCAGCAGCGAATATAAATTGATTGCGCTGTTTGATTGTTTGGACAGTTTTCTGGTTGCTGTCGCGCTAATAGTCATTGCCATTAGTCTTTACGAACTTTTTATCGGAAAACTCGAAGTTCCCGATTGGATGCTCGTTAGAGACTTGAGCGAACTGAAAGCAAAATTTAGTTTTGTCATTATTCCCATCTTAGCGGTTAATTTTGTGCAAAGTTTGCTGGCATCGAGAAACGCGCTCGAACTACTCTATTACGGCATTGCTATCGCGTTGGTAATTGCTTCATTGACGGTTTTTAGCTTTGTCAGCGAAAAAGAAAAGGAACTCGAAATAAAAGTGCGCTCAGAAGCAGACGAAAAGCACTTGACAGAGAACGAAAAGCGAGCCGAAGACGTATAAAAATAAATGTCAAACGTAAATTTTATCAGCGTTCCCTTTAAAACCGAAAGCGGTTTGTCGCAGATTGACGGCATCGGCAAGTTTTCAAGCGCGGGCATTGTGCTTGAATTTGAATCAAAACTTTTCGGCATTATCAAAAACGGTGTGAAGGAATCGCGCATCGCGCTTGACGAAATTCTGGACGTAAAATTCCGCAAGGGCTTTTTCAAGTTTGCCGCGAAAATTGAAATCCGTCTGAAAAGTTTTACGCAATTGAGCGAACTGCCAAGTAAAGACGGCAAAATTATGCTGAAAATCAAACGCGAAGATTTTGAACGCGCGGAAGAAGCCGCTTTGAAATTGCAAAAAAGTTTAACCGAACACCGCGAATCTCTGCGGTCGGCGCATACGCCGATCAGCCGTCTGTTTGAAGAAACCGGCGAATTGGAAACGAAGGAATTAGAAGAAAGATAATCAATGGCAACAGCAGCAAAACAAGAAGGCGTAACCTTAATCGAAGCGATTCGGCAAGGCATTCACGAGGAAATGACGCGCGACGCGAGCGTTTTCGTCATCGGCGAAGACATCGGCGCATACGGTGGAGCATTTAAGGTTACGGAAGGTTTTATTGATGAATTCGGCGCACAGCGGATGATTGATACTCCAATAAGCGAAGCGGCGATTGTCGGCGCGGCGTGCGGCGCGGCACTTTTGGGAATGAAGCCAATCGCGGAATTTCAGTTTATTGATTTTATCTCGACTGGTTTTGATATGCTGACGAACTACGCGGCAAAATCGCGTTATCGCGGTTGCGGCGGAATTCAAGCCGTCTTTCGCGGTCCGTGCGGCGGCGGCGTGCGCGGCGGACCTTTTCACTCGCTCAACGCTGAAGCGTTTTTTCTAAATACGGCAGGTTTGAAAATGGTTGAACCTTCAACTGCTTACGACGCGAAAGGTTTAATCAAAGCGGCAATCCGCGACCCCGATCCGGTTTTGTTTTTTGAACACAAAAAACTTTATCGCCTGCCGCGTCTGCGCGAAGAATTGCCGACCGAAGATTACATTGTCGAAATCGGCAAAGCCAGAATCGCGCGGAAAGGAAAAGATTTATCAATCATCACGTTCGGCGCACAGGTTTTGAACGCTCTGGACGCGGCGGAGATTTTAGAAAAAGAAGACAATTTGCAAACGGAAATTATTGATTTACGCTCGCTTTCACCG
>JACCYR010000391.1 GCA_013696385.1 Acidobacteriota bacterium | reverse complement strand
CGCGGCAGGCGTTTCATTTTATCCAGTTTTTCGTCTAACTCGTCTTCAGCCAAAACTTCTTCTTCAATCATTGTCGGCATAAATTTTCTCCATTTTCCGGCTTGCTTTTCGGGCGGAAATTATTCGGCAATTCTCGCCTCTGAACGTAAAGGAAACAAAAACTAAACTCGTTTCACACATTTCGATTAAGCCGTATCTCGTTTCATTCTCGTCGCTGTGTTCAAGGTCTTCAAACGGAATCGCCAAATCATCGTCAAAGGCTTTGACGGCTTTTTCAAAACTGATGCCGTCGTGGTTTTTGATGTTTGCGACGTTTTTATTTTCGTCCCATTCAAATTCCATTTTCAATTATACCGACATATCTATACACATCAAGAAAATTATGTCGTCGCCGTAAAATCAACTCCCTTTTCAGCCATACGATTTTATTCCCAAATCTTCCGCTGGAATCGCTGGTTCGTTATAAGCCGCCGGAACGAGAAGAGGCAGTTCGCCGTGAATTTTTTCGATAAACGGAAGTTTTGCGCCCGCCAATTCAACGGTTTCGCCCGTCAAATTAAAATGAATGCCTTGCGCCGCGAGTTTTCCGGTTTGCGCCGCGTCAACGGCTTCGCGCCCGCCGTTGACGCAATCGCCGCCCGCAAAAATCTTTGGGTTTGTCGTCTGCATCGTTTCGGTATTGACGATGACGCGCCCTTTTTCATCGAGTTCGACATCGGGAATTTGCGACAAAAACGCGACACTCTTTTGCTGCCCGATTGCCTTGATAACCATATCGCACGGAATTTCAAAAATCCGATTCGAGCCGTCCGTTTTCTGACAGCGCAATGCCGCGACTCTGTCGTTTCCTAAAATTTCTACCGGCGCGGTTTGCCACAAAAACTCGCTGCCGTCTTTTTTCGCCAATTCGTATTCGTATGCGTAAGCCGAAATATCTTTTTCCGTGCGGCGGTAAATCATCAAAACTCGTTCCGCGCCCAAGCGTTTGGCTTGTGTAACGGCATCAATCGCCGTATTGCCCGCGCCGATGACCGCCACAATTTTGCCAAGCGGAATATTCAACCAATCGCGTGTTTTGATGCGTTCGATAAAATCCAAAGCATCAAAAACGCCGTTGAGATTTTCGCCCGCAATGTTTAATTTATTCGTCGCGCCCAAGCCGATAGCGAGAAAAATCGCGTTGTGTTGCGATTGTAAATCGGTGAACGAAATTTTGTCCGAACCATCTGCGGCAGCAAATGGTTTAACTTTAAGCGATTCGGATTCCGAACTTAAACCGCCCGTAGGCGCAGGCGATTCTGACTCGCCGCTTCGACTTTGGACTTTGGACTTTAAACTTTGAACTATTTCGGTTTCTAACTGAAATTTCACACCGAGTTTTGCAACTTGTCTCGCTTCGTCAACTGACACGGCTTGCGACATTTTGTATTCCGCCATCCCGTAAGTGTCGAGTCCGCCGGGCAGAGATTTTTTGTCGTAAATCGTTACCGCGTAACCAAGCCGTGCCAAATAAGTCGCACACGAAAGTCCTGCCGGACCCGAACCAATAATGCCGATGCTTTTTCCGTTGGATTTGCCCGCTTTGAAAATTTCCTTTTCATTTCGCATCGCGTAATCAGTCGCGTAGCGTTGAAGTCTGCCAATTTCAATCGGTTTGTCCATCAAAGTTTTTTCGACACACGCGCCTTCACACAAAACTTCGACCGGACAAACCCGCGCACAAGTCGCGCCAATTGGATTCGCGTCAAAAATCACACGCGCCGAGCCGAGCAAATTTCCGCTGGCAATTTTTTTGATAAACGAAGGCACGTCAATATGCGTCGGGCAAGCGTGGATGCACGGCGCGTCGTAGCAGTAAAGACAACGATTCGATTCGAGAACCGCTTCGGCTTCCGATAAAGGCGGCGCAATCTCGCGGAAGTTGCACTCGATTTGTTCAATGTTTAAGGGCGATTCATGTGTTAATGACATAGTTTTACAAATTAAATTTCGGCATCGGCTTCAATCTCAATTAACATATTCGGGTCAATCAATCTCGAAACTTCGACCATCGTCGTCGCGGGCAAAATCTCGCGGAAAAATTCGCCGTGTGCTTTGCCGTATTCTTCCCAGCGAGAAATGTCAGTTACAAACATTCTGGTTCGGACAACGTTTTCAAGTTCTGCGCCTAAAGCCTGCAAAGCGCGTTCAATATTTTTGATTGTTTGAACGGCTTGTGCATAAGCATCGCTGATACCGACAATGTTGCTGTTCTCATCGGTTGCGGTTGTTCCTGTAACATAGATCCGATTGCCGACGCGCACGGCGCGAGAA
>JACCYR010000387.1 GCA_013696385.1 Acidobacteriota bacterium | reverse complement strand
GTTTATTTATTTAATACAGGGAATACAAAATATCTTCAATTTTCGTGATTCCGGCGGCTACGATTACAGATCAATTATAGAAAAGGACTACGACTGGATTGGACCCAAATTTGGTGAAAATATCAACCTCAGCAAGTTTGAAAATGAAGAAAGAATTACTTTGTCCCAAAAATCAACAAATCGTATAATTCTTATAACAGTGATTGATCCGGAATGTAGAGGTTGTAAGTTGGCAAAAGACCAATTGCAATATTTTCAACAAGAAATTGGAAGATATTGACTGCGATTATGCAATTGTTTCATTTTCTCAAAAGTTAGCTCACAAAGAATTATCCCAATATCTTATGGAACGAAATCTTTCAGCGGATTCTTTTTTATGGATTGGCGGAGTAAATAACATTTTACCATCTATCAACAAAATGGTATTACCATCTCATATTTTAGTTGACAGACAAGGTGAGGTGATTAAAACTTTTCCAGGAACTGATAAAGAGAAATCAGTGCGCGAAAGAATGGCTAATCAGATTGTTAATGAAATTAAAGAAATTAGCCATAACCTACGAAAAATTAAATAAATATGAAAATTCTTTATTTTACGAAGCTAAAAAACTGAAACTTTTATGCGTTGCCAAGGATTTTGTGTTATGTGCAAAATCCATTCTTTTTTCGGTTGCCGCTTGACAAAGATTTTTTCATTTTGTATAGTCTGAAGTTTCGGGCATTTCGTCTGATACAGTCTGTGGAGATTGCTTGAAAGCGTAAAGCATTTGAGAAATCGAATGCGGAAACATTTATTGTGGCGTAAAACTAAACGCCGTGTCTTTTTGAAAAAGAAAACGCAAAGAGCGTTTAGGGTAAATCATTCAAAAATCGAATTATTTTGCCAACCTGTATTAAAAGAGCCACGCCACAGAAAAGTTTTGAAGGGAAAGTTCAAAAAACGCTTTTGTAAAATTTACTTTCCACAAAGTTTTAATTAGTTTATTTAGTTTTAACCATATAACCGCTTGCGCTAACTGCCGAATTTGATTCGGTTAGAGGCAGGTCAGAGGTTGTTGTCGTTTTTTGTTAGGGAAACTTTTTAAGTTTTTAGATTTTACAAATGCAGAAACACGCACGAAGTAAGTGTGTTCTGAAACTTGGCACACTTACTACGTGCGTGTTTCTGCAAATTGAATAAGGATAAAGATGCCGACGATTAACCAACTTGTTCGCAAAGGTCGCAAAGCCGTCAAATACAAAACGGCGAGTCCAGCATTGCAAAGCAGTCCGCAAAAACGCGGAGTTTGCACTCGTGTTTATACGCAAACGCCGAAAAAACCGAACTCGGCTCTACGAAAAGTCGCCCGTGTGCGTCTGACCAACGGAATCGAAGTTACAACTTATATTCCGGGCATCGGACACAATTTGCAGGAACACTCAATCGTGATGATTCGCGGTGGTCGCGTCAAAGATTTGCCCGGTGTTCGTTATCACGTTATTCGCGGAACGCTCGATTCAAGCGGCGTAGCGAACAGAAACCAATCGCGTTCAAAATACGGCGCGAAACGCCCGAAAGGAGCGAAGTAATTTGCGATTTTAGATTTGCGATTTGCGATTGAAAACCAATCCAAAATCTAAAATCTAAAATCCAAAATCATAAAGATATGCCAAGAAGAAGAGTTGCCGCAAAAAGAGATATATTGCCGGACCCGATTTACAACAGCGTGATGGTTACAAAATTCATCAACGGTGTAATGTTGGCGGGAAAAAAATCAGTTGCCGAAAAAGCCTTTTACAGCGCGATGGAAAAAATCGCGGAGAAAACGGGCGAAGAACCTTTGAAAGTTTTCAAAAAAGCGATTGACAGCGTTGCGCCGACTTTGGAAGTCAAATCGCGTCGTATCGGCGGCGCAACTTATCAAGTTCCGCTTGAAGTTACCAAAGACCGTCGTCATACGTTGGCAATCCGTTGGATTGTCGGATTTGCGCGGTCGAGAAGCGAAAAAACGATGACCGATAAATTGGTCGGAGAAATTCTCGACGCATCGAATAACCGCAGCGGTTCGGTCAAGAAAAAAGACGACGTTCACCG
>JACCYR010000049.1 GCA_013696385.1 Acidobacteriota bacterium | reverse complement strand
TTTTTTGAGAAAGTTTTTGTGGAGAAAAATAAATGAGCTTTACTTTGATGGATTTAGGTTCTGAAAATTTTGAGTTTCGCGCCAACATCTGGAATTGGAAACCGACGCTCGAAATTATAAAAAGTTTCGATTTGATTGACGAAGGCAAATTGCGTCAGATGAATTACAACGCAACGGGAGCGAAATTCTCGAAAGAAGAAGCACATCTTGTTGGTGAAAAAATCCGCGATGAGATTTTGCCGGAATTAGAGCCGAACAAGCGTATTTTTATGGATTTGTCTGTTACCGACAACCCCGACGATGGCACGCTTTACCGCGACGAAGACGAGCAATGGAAAAATTACAGCACCGATTATGAGTGGTTGAAAGAATTTTCCGAGTTTTGTTTGAACTCAAAAGGTTTTCAAGTTTTTTAATTTATGAAGCTACAGATATTCACAGATAAACACGGATAGAAAACTGATTTATCTGAGTTTTTTGTGAATGTCTGTGGTTATATTTTTTTGATTTATGGAAGTTTTAGGGAATTTTTTCAATCATCTGTGGGTTCAAATCGCGTCCTTGATACTTTTTGCGACAGTTCACGGATATTTGGGCGCGTGGCTTGCTGTGCGAATGCTTTTTCGTCCGCGCCAACCTTTCAAAATTCTTGGCATTACGCTTTTTCCGCAAGGAATGATTCCGCGCCACCGCGACCGTTTGGCAGACGCAATCGGCAAAGCCGTCGGTCAAGAACTCGTTTCGCAGGAAACGATTATCGAAGAACTTTTCGGGAAAGAATTTTTAAGCCGGAAAATTCAAAATGTGGTTGATTCATACACCGAAGATTTGCTCGCGCAAAACTATCCGCCGCTGATTGAAGCCTTGCCCGCAAATGTCCGCGAACCGGTTTTGGGCGCGATTTCTTCTTTGCAATTGAAAATTTTTGAACATATCGAAAATGTTCTGCAAAGCGAAGAAACCATCGAATCAATCAGCGGATTTGTCGAACGGCGGGTTGACGAGTTTTTGTCGCGCCGAATTTCCGAAACATTTGACGAAGAAACTTTTAATAAGATTTTGGGTTTTCTCGAAACGCGGATTCGTTCCGCCGTTAAAGAAACGACGCTTGAGCAGAAAATCAAAGATTTTATCAGCCGACGAGTTGACGATTTGGCAAACACGGAAACGCCGCTCGGCGAAATGTTTACCGAAGATGCGATTGCGCTTTTGAAGGAAAAAGCCGGCGGACAAATTGAGCCGATAATTCATCAGCTAGCCGAAATTGCTACGGCGGAACGGACGCGCAATCAAATCGGCGCACTTATCAAACGCGAAGTTCACGATTATTATGAGCAGCTGCCGTTTTTCAAAAAATTCTTCGTCTCGCGCGATAATCTTTTGAAGGAAGTTGATGATTTGGTTAACGAAAGTTTGCCGAAGCGTGTGGAAGAAACTTTGCGTGGCGATTTTTTCGCCCAAGAAGCGAAAAATTTTCTGAATACTTCGATTGACAACGCGCTTGAAAGACCGATTCCCGAACTGATTGGCAAAATTGCCCCCGAACAGCTTGAACGATTAAAAGCGCAAATCTCAAAAAGCATTTTATCACTTTTGCAGGGCGAGGAGATGATGAATTCAGTTTCGGCTTATCTGACCGACACGCTGGAAAAACTGCGCCCGCACAGCATTGATGCCATTTTGCAGACTTTGCACCCTGAATCAGAAGAAAAACTCAAAAAGCTGCTCTCAAGCGGTTTGATAAAAATTCTTTCCCGCGAAGAAACTTCAAAAATTATCAACTCAGTTCTGTCGCGGCAAATCGAAAAATTTCTCTCCGCGCCAATCGGTAGACTTTCCGACCATATTTCCGAAGATAAAGTTCGACTGGCGGGAAAATCTCTGACCGAAACGATTATTTCTGCCGCGAAAGAAAAACTGCCGGAAGCGATTAAGGAATTTAACATCGGCGGTGTGGTACGCGAAAAAATTAACAACTATCCATCAGAGAAACTCGAAGCACTGGTTTTATCGGTTGCTAAAGAACACTTGCGAAAAATCGAACTTTTCGGCGCGTTGTTCGGTTTGCTTATTGGAATTGCCCAAGCGATTCAGTTTTATTTTTACGCCAGATGATTTTCGACTTACGTCATCTGAGTTACCCGAATCAAGATGAAAACTGCCACAAAAAGGCACAAAATTCACAAAGAAATTGATTTTCCTTCGTTTTTTTTGTAGTTTCTGTACCCTTTTGTGGCAAAACATAATCCGAAGAGTTTTATGTCAAACCGGGGTTATTTGCCTGTTTCGCTGTGCGAACTGTCAACCGGCTTTGATTCGGGCGAACCTTTCTGGCGCAAAAAGATGGAAAGAACAATCATCGCGCCGATTGATAAAAATTCGCTCTGCCAATTTTGAAAAGACTCAAACCAAAAACGCGAAGTTGCGAAATATTCGATGGTTGAAATTTGCTCTTCGCCGTGCGTAATTTGTTCGCGGTTGTAATCTTTTGCGCCGCCGACACCGTGCAAAAAAAATGAAAGCGCAAAAAGCGCAAAAAGAGCGATACTCAATGAATTTTCGTAAAGTTTTAAGAGAAAACCGCCGCGCTTGACCGGAAAAGGAGCGTCCTTTTTCCGGCGCGAATCTTCGGCAATAACGTCAACCGCTTCAATCGTATTGGGCGTTTTTGATTCGGATGAACCTTTTTGATAAAGGAAAATAGTCAAAACAACATACATTCCCATCTGCAAAAATTCGCTTTCCCAATTTTCAAAGACGGCTTCGATAAAATGTCCTTCGCCAAAATATCCGATGTGGGATTTTGTCGGCTGCCCGTGGTCGCGCTGTTCATTGTTAAATTCCTGAAAACCTGTTAGATACTGCCCAACGAGCGAAAAGAAAAATAATCCGAACAAAGCTAAAGATAATCCGTTGTTGTGCAAAAATCGCCGCATTTCGTTAATCCTCCGTTTCAAGCATATTACAACTTTTAATTATTTTGGAACTTATTTTTTAATTTTGTCGTTAGATTTTCTAAATAATCTTTTGGAGAAAAAAAAATGAAAAAATTTGGTTTAGCTGTTTTCGCCTTGTCAATGTCGATCGGCTTGGTTTCCGCAATTAATTGTAATTACGTCAATTTAAGCGGTGTGCAGGGTTCAGGCAACGTACAAAGTGAAAAAAGAAACATCTCCGGTTTCAGCAAAATTGATGCGGGCGGCGCGGTCAATGTTGAAGTTACGGCGCAAAAAGACTTCGATGTGGTTGTCGAGGCTGATGATAATCTGCTGCAATATATCAAAACCGAAGTCAGCGGCGAGACTTTGAAAATTTTCAGCGAGGGCAGAATTTCATCGAAAACAAAAGTCAACGTCAAAATTTCAATGCCGGAATTGACTGATTTGGACATCTCCGGCGCATCAAATGCCGTTGTCGCAAACATCAGGACGGATTCATTACAATTGGAAGCAAGCGGTGCATCGAAAATTAAAATTGATGGCGTAGTAAAATCCGTTCAAGCCGACGCATCGGGCGCAAGTAAGATTGACGCGGAAAGTTTGCAGGCGGAAAATGCCGATGTTGATTCGAGCGGCGCGAGCAGCGTAACCGTTTCGCCGTTGAATGATTTGAACGCCGACGCAACCGGCGCGAGTTCGGTTTATTACACGGGCGAACCGAAAAATGTCAAACAAAATTCTTCAGGCGCAAGTTCGGTCAAGAAAAAATGAAATTAATGGAAAATGGAAAATGGATAATGGAAAATTTTAGAAACTTGCTTTCCTTTTCCATTATCTGTTTTCCGTTTTTTAAGTTTCGACGGCTTTTGTTTGTATTCCCATCAAATTACTTTCCGCGTCAAGTCCGACGACGTAAATATCAAGCTGAATTTTACCGACTTTGAAAACCTTTAAATTTTTCAGATTTTTCTCTAGCAAGTCCTTTAAATTAGAAAATTTTTGCGCCGTCGTCTTTTCTTCATTGCCAAACCAATCCTGTATCTGCGTCAAATACGCAAAAAACTCGGTAAAATCTCTTTCTTCAACCGGTGTTTCAGCTGAGCTTTTAATTTGTTTCAAGACTTCTTTACCCGTAATTGCTTCAGCTTTATTCCCGATAAAAGGAAAAATTTCCGCATCGGTTTCACTAATATAATATAAATCTTCGGAAACTTTTTTTATTTGCCTTGCCAATTCCTTATTATTTGTGTCTGGTTTTTTGGCATTTTTTATCTTTTTTTTTCTTCTTGCCATAAAATTTTTGCTCCAAAAATCAAAACAAACACAGTCTAACATAATCTTAAATCCTGCCAAGTATCTGTTAAATAAAGCCTTTATCCAGCCAAAAAATTATTTTAGAAAACCTGTGGATTTCTCTTGCAATTTTAACTTTTATTTGATAGTCTTTGAGCCGTTTCCAATGATTTAAATTCTTGTAAATTACTGAAAACAAAACACTTAAAGTTTTACTTTAACTTTTAAGCAACTTTCCACAAGCCTGTGGAAAAACTTGTGGAAAACTTTTTATTTTGCTCTTTAAAATTCTTGAAGTTACCACAATAGAAAGGTTTGTAACAGATTAATAACAACGTCGGCAAACCTTCCAAATAAAATTTTGAACAAAAAATTTGCTTAAAAGTTTCACCAAAGATTTAAGAAAAAATCCCGGAGAAAAACTATGGAAATATCGATAGAAAAACCTAATGTTTGGAACAATATTCTTCAATCGGTAGAAAAACGTCTGAACAAACAAATTTTCGATGCGTGGTTTCGCCCGATTCAGTTTAACGGCTGCAACGAACAGGAAAAAGTTTTGCATCTGCAAGCTAGCCAAGTTACTAAAGATTGGATTAGCAGCTATTATCTAGAAATCATCAATCAAACAATGAAAGAACTGAAGCTGTTTAATTATCAGTTAGATTGGGAAATTGTAAAGTCGGAAATGGACGAGGAAAATTTTACTGAAGATAGTGATGGAGAATTTTTCTCTAAAAAACAAAATATAATTTCAAATCCACACAAACAAAACGGCTTTGATTTTCTGGAAAAATCCAAATCTGATACTTTAATTAAAAACAACACAACTAATTTTGTTGATATTGAACCGATTGAAAATTCCCTCAACCGCAAATATACGTTTAACACTTTCGTGGTTGGCTCATGTAATCAGTTTGCACACGCGGCGGCTTTGGCGGTTGCCGAATCGCCCGGCAAAACTTATAATCCGATGTTTATCTACGGCGGTGTCGGAATGGGCAAGACACATCTGATGCACGCTGCCGGACACGCGATTAAAGAACACAACCGACATCTGCGCGTCGCTTATATTTCCGCCGAAAAATTTATGAACGAATTGATTAACGCAATTCGTTACGATAAAACACAGACTTTCCGTGAAAAATATCGTTCAATTGACGTTCTTTTGATGGACGACGTGCAGTTTATGGCGGGAAAAGAGCGCACGCAGGAAGAATTTTTCCATACATTTAATGCGCTTCATAACGACCAAAAGCAAATCGTCGTAACTTCCGATTGTCCGCCGCGTGAAATACCAACATTGGAAGAAAGGCTTCATTCGCGCTTTGAATGGGGCTTAATTGCCGACATTGAGCCGCCCGATTTGGAAACGAAAGTTGCTATTCTTAAACGCAAAGCCGATTTGGACGGCGTCAGTTTGCCGGACGACATCGCGTTTTTTATCGCCAGCAAAGTCAAAAGCAATATCCGTGAGCTTGAAGGCTCTTTGGTGCGTCTGGTCGCAATTTCATCTCTGCGTGGTCTGCCGATTTCAAAGATGCTCGCGCAAGACGCGATGAAAAATATCATTGATAGCGAACAACCTGAAGGTTTGACAATGGAAAGAATCGCCAGAACCGCTGCTTCGCATTTTAAGCTAACGATTGAAGAAATGAAATCGAAAAATAACTCGCGGCAAATTGCCGTGCCGCGCCAAGTGGCAATGTATTTATGTAAAAGATTGACCAAACATAGTTTTCCTGAAATCGGGCGCGAGTTTGGTGGAAAGCATCATACAACCGTTATGCACTCTGTTGAGAAAATTGATTCGTTAATTAAAGACGATAGAAATTTCCACAGGGTTGTCAGCGAGCTAATTGATAATCTTTGCAATTAGTTAGGGCTTTTATGACACGAAATTTGACGAAAGTTTTCCACAGGTGTTTAAGCTAATCGTTTAACTATCGTGATTATTTTCAACAGTTAAAAAAAGTTTTCCACATTTCCACAGGACAGCGGTTTTTTCTGCCTGTGGAAATGTGGAAAAAGTGTTTTTTGGTCAAAGTTTTCCACAGGGAAGTAAATTTTCCACAGGTTTTCCACAATGCCTGTGGAAATATAAATCTAATGTTCAAAACAATTTAAGTCGGTTTTCCACATTTCCACAGGCACTACTACTACTACTATATAAAAATATAAAATTTTAAATTAGTAAGAATAGTAAAAAGCGTCGGGCGTTAGATATGTAACTTGAGGTATAATTAAGAAAAAAATTAGGAGTAAATTTATGGAATTTGTAATCAAGCAAAATGTATTAAAAGAAGAACTCGGATTTGTTCAAGGCATTGTCGAAAAGAAAAGCACAATTCCCATGCTTTCAAACATCTTAATTGAATCGGTTGGCGAAAATACAATTCGGATTGTCGGAACGGACTTAGATGTAACGATTCGTTGCGAAGCTGAAGCCGACATTAAAAAATCAGGTTCGATGTGCATCCAAGCGCGAAAACTTTTCGATATTGTTCGCCTTCTAGATGATGCAGATGTGCATTTCACAAAAGATGAAACTGAATGGGTGAAAATGACTTGCGGAAAGTCAAACTTTAGATTAGCCGGCGTTTCTAAAGAAAATTTCCCCGAAGTTCCTTCTTTTAAAAGCGCGCCAATGAGCCTTTCCGCCGAAATTTTTAATCATTTTATCAATAATACGGCTTTTGCCATAACTAACGAGCAATCGCGTTTTACACTTTCTGGTGCGAAATTTATGATTGAAGAGGGCACAGCGCGGATGATTACAACCGATGGACACCGACTAGCCTTTATTGAAAAAAAACTGCTTGAAGGCTCATCCAGCGAAACTATGGATGCACTTATACCAAAGAAGGCTCTGATAGAATTAACGAAAATCGCCCGCGATGCAAAAGGTAATGTTAGTTTTGGCGAAGACGCTAATCATATCTATTTTGAGGTTGACGGTAGATTACTAATTACACGCAAACTTTCCGGGACATTTCCGAATTATGAAATGGTTATTCCGAAAGATAATGATAAAACTGCGACTTTTGATGCTGAAGAAATGAAAAATGCGATTCGCCGTGTCGCTTTGATGGCGGATGAAAGAACCCGTTCCGTGCGTTTGACAATTAGACCAAATGAAATCGAAATCGGAGCACAATCGAGTGAAGAAGGCGAAGCGCACGAAAAAGTTGCTGCCGAGTACACCGGTGAAGAAGTGCAAATTGGTTTTAATTCGCAATATCTGCAAGAATTTTTGAATATTGTTGGAGCAGGCGAGGCTGAAGCCACTGATATAAACGAAAAAGAAACCGAGGGTAAAACTGTTCGCGTTAAAGAAAATAATAATCGCCTTCGTATTGCGTTTGAATTTAAGGACAGTAATGGACAAACCCTTATGAATATTGCCGGTGATACAAATTACGAATATAAATATATCGTGATGCCTTTGAGAATATGATGTAAATAGGTATTTTTATTACTTATGGTTGAAAATAAATTATTTATTAATAATAGTTAGGTGTTTTTTGTCCTTGCTTCATTGGCAAATTTGTTCTTTTTTAAATATGATTTGTTATGTCATCGGCTCTTTATTCGCTTGAATTACTCTTTTATGAAATAATCTAGATATTATGATTTTCGATGAAGTTTTTGATGTAATTGTTATAGGAGCAGGGCATGCAGGATGCGAAGCCGCTTCTGCGTCCGCACGTCTTGGTGCAGAAACAGCACTCGTTACTATTAATTTGGACTTGATTGGACAAATGTCTTGTAATCCAGCTATTGGTGGAATAGCCAAAGGACATATTGTTCGTGAAATTGATGCGCTAGGCGGTATTATGGGTCGTGTTATTGACCGCACTGGTATTCAATTTCGACTTTTAAATCGTTCACGAGGTCCGGCTGTTCAATCCCCGCGCGCCCAAGCTGACCGAGCACTTTATCGAACAGAGATGCGTCGCGTGCTTGAAGCTACTTCAAATCTTCATCTTCGTCAAGGGATTATCGTAGATTTAATTATTGGAAACAGTAAGGTTATTGGTGTGAAATTACAAGATACCCGTACGTTTGGAAGTAAATCCGTTATTGTTGCAACGGGTACTTTTTTAAATGGGACCATTCATACTGGAAGGAGAAGTTTTTCGGGTGGGCGTGCCGGAGAACCTGCCTCGAATGAGTTAGCCCAAAGTTTAAAGAAAATCGGGTTTCCAATAGGACGTTTGAAAACCGGAACTCCACCTCGTCTTGATGGTAGAACAATTGATTGGAATGCTTTTGAAATTCAACCTCCTGATGAGAAACCAGTTAACTTTTCTTTTTCTTCCGAAGAAATTTCACAATCTCAGATAAATTGTTTCATTGGCTTTACAAATGAGAAACTGCACAACAAAATTCGTGAAAACTTAAATCAATCACCGCTTTATTCAGGTAAAATCAAAGGTATTGGACCACGTTATTGTCCTTCTATCGAAGACAAAGTTGTAAAATTTGCCGATAAAAATCGTCATCAACTTTTTCTAGAGCCTGAAGGCCATAATACCAATGAAGTGTATTTAAATGGTTTTTCAACTTCATTGCCGTCTGAGTTACAACAATCTTTACTTAAAATGATTGACGGTTTTGAAAATGTTAAAATTATTCGTCCAGGTTATGCAATTGAATATGATTTTATAGATCCGAGAGAACTAAAACCATCGTTAGAAACTAATCGTATTAAAGGACTTTTCCTTGCGGGTCAAATAAATGGCACAACTGGTTATGAAGAAGCTGCTTGTCAAGGATTAATCGCGGGAATAAATGCTGCTTTTCATGTTTATAAGAGAAATATTTTTCAATTGAGAAGAGATGAAGCTTATATTGGGGTTTTGATTGATGATTTAATTCGACACGGCGTTGATGAACCATATCGGATTTTCACCTCCCGAGCAGAAGCTCGATTAACCTTAAGACATGACAACGCTGACCAACGTCTATCACCCAGAGGACATGAATGTGGTCTTTTAGAAAATAAAGAGTGGATAAAATTTAATCAAAGACGCGATAGAATTGCCCTTTTAAGAAACACTCTGGATAATACTAGACTAAAACGCTCTGATGTCCAATATGCAACAATAACCCAGATATTAGAATGCGATTTAGGAGATACAATCAGTTTGTCTCAACTTTCGCATAGAAAAGGAGTTAATCCTGAATTGATTTTTCGTCTTTTACCTAATAAAATAAGTTCTACAATTAAATTCTCGGATTTAGAAACGGCTTTAGCTGATTCCCTTTATAAGGGTTATATTAAAACACAAAACATTGCCAATGAAAGATTATTACATAACGATAATTTAAAAATTCCTGAAAAATTTGATTTTAAAAATTTAAGTGGTTTGTCTAATGAAATGACTGAGCGTTTAGAAAAAGCTAAACCTCAAACTTTTGGTCAAATTCGAAACATCATCGGACTTACACCATCTGCTATTTCTACGATTTTGGTTAATCTTTGTGCAAATAATTCTTCTAGTTTAAAATAACAACAACCTAGTAAAATGTGGCACGTTTTACATTATTGGTTTAACTTTATGTAAAACGTGCCACATTTTACTAGGTTGTTAGCAGAAAAAATAAAATGTTAAAATAAAAATAAAAAATATGGGCAAAATAATTGCAGTAGCAAATCAAAAAGGAGGGGTTGGAAAGACAACAACTTCAATTAATTTGGCTGCCGGATTAGCAGTAGAAGAAAAAAAAGTTTTGTTGGTAGATGCAGATCCACAGGGAAATGCAACATCAGGAGCAGGAATAAAACGAACAGTTTCACAAAGAACTTTATATAATGTTTTATTATTAAATGAGAAAGTTAAAAAAGTTATTCAACCAACAGAATTACCTCTGCTATGGGTTTTACCCGCAGATAAAAATTTGGTGGGTGCAGAAATTGAACTAGTTGATGAAAAGTTAAGAGAATATAAATTAAAAACGGTTTTAAATGAAATAAAAGATGATTATGACTTCATTATAATAGATTGCCCTCCATCGTTAGGTTTACTTACATTAAATGGATTAACAGCGGCAAATTCTTTATTAGTGCCAATCCAGTGTGAATATTTTGCTTTGGAAGGCGTAACAGAATTATTTGACACATTAGCACGGATAAGGCGTGGTTTGAATCCCCAATTAACAATAGAGGGTTTGTTATTAACAATGTATGACGAGAGGACAAATCTCTCAGCAGCAGTAGCCCAAGATTTAAGAGATTTTTATGGTTCACAAGTACTAAATACTGTAATACCGCGTAACGTAAGATTAGCAGAAGCACCAAGTTACGGCAAACCAATAATTTTATACGACATTCGATCTCGGGGAGCAGAAAGTTATATACAATTAGCGAAGGAGATATTAAGTCATGAGTAAAAAAGCCTTAGGAAGGGGATTAAATGCCCTATTGGGAGAAGAAAGAAAAAACAAATACAATGAAGAGTATTTAGAAATTGATGTAGATTTAATTGAACCTAATTCTGAGCAACCAAGAAGTAATTTTGACGAAGGAAATTTACAAGAATTAGCACAGTCAATAAAGGCTAATGGCGTAGTACAACCAATAGTGGTTAGACGGAGAGGCGGGCGTTATCAAATTGTCGCTGGTGAAAGGCGTTGGAGAGCATCACAAAAAGCCGGTTTGCCAAAAGTTCCGGCAATTATTAAAGTGATAGATGATAATAAACTGCTAGAGTTAGCTTTAATTGAAAATATACAAAGACAGGATTTAAATGCGATTGAAGAAGCTAAAGCTTATAAAAATTTAATAAATTCAATAGGATTAACACAGGAAATGATTGCAGAAAGAGTAGGAAAAAATCGCACGGTGATAACAACTTGTTTGCGGCTTCTGAAACTTCCTGAGGACATACAAAAACTTGTTGAAGAAGAAAAAATATCGCCAGGACATGGAAGAGCCCTCTTAATGACTAATGATACTGAGTTACAAAGAAGAATCGTCAATAAAGTTTTAGAAATGGCATTATCAGTTAGGGAAACAGAAAAAGCTGTTAAACGAACAGGAAAGAATTTGTCGAAAGAATTTAATAAAAAGTTAATAAAACCGAAAATTGATGCACACATAAAAGTAGCAGAAACCAAATTAAGAAGAAAATTAAGCACACAAATTCATATAATTCCTGATGGGAAAGGGACTGGCGGGAAAATAGAAATTGAATATTACAGCGAATCGGATTTAAATAGGATATATGATTTGATTATAGACGTTAAATAATTGTAGTTATTAGGGTTATGGAACAAAAGAGGCTGACGGAAATGGTGTCATGCGCGGGTTGAGTGTCAAAACTTGCCCCAAGCGACCTTGCTCAAGTTTTGAGCAAACTTCCAAGACAAAATTTTACTGAAGATATGTTGGTTGGATTTGAAACATCCGATGATGCCGGTGTGTTTCGTTTAAATGACCAAATAGGTTTGGTGCAAACAGTTGATTTCTTTACCCCAGTTACCGATGAACCAGAAATTTACGGGCAAATAGCAGCAATAAATTCTTTGAATGACATTTATGCAATGGGAGGAACGCCCTTAACGGCACTTTCAATCGTTTGCTATCCGCAAAAAGGAGATTGGGATGTGCTGGGAAAAATTTTATTGGGCGGGCAAATGGCATTAAATAGAGAAAGAGTAGCTGTTTTGGGCGGACATTCAGTTGACGACCAAGAAATTAAATTTGGCTATGCAATAACCGGTATTATTCATCCAAAGAAAATTATAAAAAACTCAGGCGCGAAAGTAGGTGATATTTTGGTTTTAACAAAATCACTTGGAACAGGAATAATAATTACCGGAATTAAATTTGAAAAAGCGAGCGAAAAAGCAAAAAAAGCTGCATTAAATATAATGACTAAATCGGCAAAAGATGCATCAAAAGAAATGCAGAAAGTTGGCGCAAATGCTTGTACGGACATAACCGGATTTGGATTACTTGGACACGCATTTGAAATGGCAAAGGCAAGCAACATAACGCTTAAAATTGAATCAAGTAAAATACCACTTTTGCCTAATGTTTTAGATTTGATTCAGCAAAAAATGTTAACGCGGGGCGACAAAAATAATCGTGAGTATGTTGGCAAAAATATCAAATTCAATAAAAGTGTAACAGGAGAAATGCAGAGTGCATTATTTGACCCTCAAACGGCGGGCGGATTGCTTATAAGTTTAGAAGAAAAAAAAGTAGAGCAATATGTTGAAAAGATTGAAGGTTCAAAGATTATCGGCAGAGTAAAATCAAAAAAACGATTTTTATTAGAGGTTGATTAACCAATCATTTGTAAATAAAAGGGCTTAAGGTTTTTCTTAGAGTAAATTGGATAGATTCCGGGAATTAAAGAATGCTATATTTATTCATACTCGAATCAATCGGGACATCAGAATTAATGTTGATAGGGCTAGTAGCTCTGATAGTTTTTGGTCCGAGAAAAATACCTGAATTAACTCGTACAATAGGTAAGTTAATGACGGAGTTTCGACGCTCAACTGATGACTTTAAGAGAACTTGGGAACAAGAAGCAGGATTTGAAGACAGTAATAATGTTGAAAAAAAAATAAATACAGTAATAGAAACACCGAAAGTTACCGAAAATTCGATAGGTAGAGATTTGGTTACAGAAAAAACCGCAATGTTTGTGCCGGAGGTTAAAGAAATAGATTACCAAGATTTTGAAAAAAACATTGGGCAAACGCAAACTCAAAAAACGGAAATAGTTAAGAAGGACTCTGCAGATAAACGCGATTGGCTATAAAGACAAAAATTTTTATTAAACATTTCAAAAATGGAATTCGAAGAAACAAACAAGGAAGAACTCGGCAGACAAATGTCATTTTTGGAACATTTGGACGAATTTCGCCGAAGGCTTATAAATTCTGTAATAATTATAGTTATCGCATTTCTCTTGTGTTGGTTTGTATCTGGCAAAATCTATAATTTTTTGTCCGTGCCGATTCGTCAAGCACTTTCGGAAGCTGAAAGACGCGATGTCCCGGTGCAGGGTTTAACGGGAAACGAACAGGTTTTATCACTAGATAATTTAAGGGAAGGCGATACCGGACGATATGTTTTTGACCAAGCCACGAAACTTGGTATAAGCGTCGTATCACCCGGAACTTCCGTGCAGGCAAAATTTACGACCGACGAACAGGGAAAAATCGGGCTTTTTACCGACGAACCCATTTTTACTAATAATGCCATTATCCCTAAAGGCATCCGACTTCCCGTAAAACTTGACGAGCCGATTCAAGATGTAAATACCGATGAAAGAATGATCGTAACAACAGCGACTGAACCTTTTACGTTGTATGTAACCGTATCGCTTTACGCAGCAATCGCTTTGTCAATTCCTTTTTTATTGTGGCAAATTTGGGGCTTTATTTCGCCCGCGCTCTACAAACACGAACGCTCGTATGTTACGCCGTTTATTGCACTTTCCTCAATTTCATTTGTTATCGGCGCGGCTTTTGCTTATTACATTCTTTTTCCGCCGGCGTTAAGATATTTGCTTGGATTGGGTGAAGATTTTCGCCTGCTGCTTCGAGCCAGCGATTATCTTGATTTTATCATATTGATAATAATGGCGATGGGCGTTATTTTTCAAATGCCGGCAATTACATACGTTTTAGCCAGAATCGGTTTGGTAACTGCCGGATTTTTGGTCAGAAGCTGGAAGATTGCAATTGTTATAATTTTGATTGTCGCGGCAGTAGTTTCACCAACCGGTGATATTCCGAATATGATGCTTTTTGCGACACCGATGATATGTTTGTATGTTATTTCAATTTTTATTGCGTGGTTTTTCGGTAAAAGAAGACAAAATGATGCGGAAGTTGAAAGTGTCTAACTAAATTAATTTCTCGCATCGGTTAATTTAACTGGCGGTTTGAAGAAATCTTCAGTAAATTTTTGACTGCTTTTACTCCTTCAATTTCCGTAGCAATTTTAACGGCTTTCTGTTTTTGCCGTAAATTACGCACAACTCCCCTGAGGGTAACGACCGAGTTTTCGACATCAACTTTAATATCTGAATCTTTTAATTCTTCGGCAACTGCTAAAGATGCGCGAGTTTTTGTCCAAAGCCAAGCGTCTTCTGCGCCTTGTCCAATAGTTTCTCCGGTTTCTTTCGCCTGTTTCTCATATTTCGATTTTTCTTTCTCAAAATTTTCTCTGATTATTTCGCGGTTATCAAAAATTTTATTCAACATTTGTCCCAAGCGGTAGCCTGCTAATGCGATTTGCTCTTCGGCAATGTTGAAAGCCATCTTTTTGTAGTCATCAGAAGGTGTTTCGTAACGCTTCAAAGTTGGCGGATATAGTTTGATTGAAGCTATTTGAAAACCTTCTTGCTGCCACGCGTCAAATTTACCGAGTTTTAGGCGGTTCTGCATTTTTGCAAACGGAAATTTTTTCGTAATTTCTTGCGCGATTGCCGGAAGATAATCAGAATCGCAAGCATCATTTTGCCGTGAAATATTCCGCCCGATGATTGAATCCCAATACCAATGCAGATTTAATTTGTCTTCACGCGGCGTGTCTTTCGGCGAAAGTTCAAAAAGATTTCCGCCTTGGTCGCCTTTCGGTTCGAGTTCCGTAACCCGCGCCG
>JACCYR010000377.1 GCA_013696385.1 Acidobacteriota bacterium | reverse complement strand
AAGGTTTTTACTTGAAAATCTTTCGGGTTTTTGTTTTTTTAACTACAGTTAGCGTAAAAAAGTTTTCAATTGTAGATCCTTTCCGTCGGTTGAAATTGAAACAGTTCCGCGCTCGCCTGTCGTTACGATTTTCGCGCCCGAATTCTTCCATCTTTCCAAAACTTCTTTGTGCGGATGTCCGAAAGGCGATTCGCGCCCGACGGTAATTATGACGAGTTTGGCGTGTGTCGCTTCGATAAACTCTTGCGTCGAAGATGTTCGGCTGCCGTGATGCGCGGCTTTGACGACATCGCTCTGCAAAAATTCGGGTGTTTGTAAAAGTTCCGTTTCGGCTTCCTTTTCAATATCGCCCGTCAGCAAAAATATTCTTTCGCCGTAAATTAAGCGCAAAACGACGGAATTATTATTGTCGGAAATCGCGTCAATCGAATCATCTTTTTCGGGATAAAGCACTTCTATTTTTGCTTCATCAAACCTTAAAACATCGCCGCGAGAAAGTTTAACAATCGGAACTTCGCGTTTTTGCAGAATCTCGTAAAGTTTGGTAAATTCTGCGTTTTTCAGCGGTGTTCTGCCAAATAATGCGCCGCGAACGCGAAAATTTCTGGCAATCTCCGTCAGACCTTGAATGTGGTCAGCGTCGGCGTGTGTCGCCAAAATATAATCAATTTGATCATAACCTTTTTCCCACAAAAACGCGGAAACAATCCTTTCGCCGATGTTTTGCGTGTCAGGCTCGAAAAGTTCCGGCTCGTCTTCATATTCGTTTTGCAAATAAATTTTATTAAAGTTTATCTTTCCGCCGCCGTCAACCAACAAAGTTTCACTGTTCGGAAACGTAATCAAAGCCGAATCGCCCTGCCCGACATCAAGAAAATCTATGTGCAATCTGCCATCCGGCGTTGGCGCGCTGAACGGATGAAAAATTATTAGAAAAAGAAAAATGAGAAAAGAAGAACAGGCGACACGCAAGCCAAACGACTTTGAATTTTGGACTTTGGACTTTGGACTTAAAGAAAATGGTTTCCACCAATTTAAGAAAACTGTTGCAAACAAAATCGGTGCGAAATACAATAAATAAACCGCTTTCATCGCACCCGAATAATGCGGCAATCTCACGCTTGCCCAATCGTTTTCGCTCAAAATCTGTGGAACGGAAAGCATCAGCCAATTGAAAAATTCCGTTAATTTAATAAACGGCAAAGCCAGCGTGTCGCTAATTTGGGCGAAGAAAACAGCAATAACTGCCGCGAAACTTTCCAGCCCAATCGTTATTCCAACCCACAGGTTGAGGAAAATCGAAGAGAATGACAACCGATGAAAATAAATAATTAAAAGCGGCAAAAGCCATATCTGCATTATCGTCGAAACTAAAATTCCTTCAAAGATATAACGCACCGAATTTTGCAAATTTCTTTTCTCAATCCATTGAATATACGGCGATTTGAAAAGTTTCGCCGTCCACAAATTACGTTTGCTTTCTATCTGCCAAACTCTGTCGCGCCAATAGAGCGTTTCGCAAAATCTTCTCAACCAATTTGAAACGTTTGGCGGGAAAGGCATTTCGGCGGATGGCGACCAAGTTCCGATTGCTCTCAATTTTTCAATCAACGGAAAAGCTGTCGCCACAATCGCCGCAACGCTAACAAAAGTTAGCTGAAAAGATGACGTAAAAATGTCGTTCGGTCGCCAGATGAGCAAAATCAAAGCGCAAAAACCTAAAGCGTTAAGCAGTGTTCCGCTTCGATAAATCACCTGTGAAAAAAGTAGAATCGTGAACATTATCGTCGCTCGAATAACGGGAACATCCGCGCCGACGGCTATCGAATATGACCACAAAAATAAACTTGCGATGATAAATTGCCACAATCTTTTATTCGTAAAAATTTGGATAAAAAAAAGCGTCAGACCGCCGATAAACGTTATATGCAAACCCGAAATAACGAGAACGTGAAACGTGCCGCCTTCGCGGAAAATCTCGGCTGTATTTTTGTCTAAAAAGTATTGGTTGCCGAGCAGCGACGCAATTAAAACGCCCGCCGTCGAAACATTAAAATTATCCCAAAAATCAATTATCAAATTTTGTCGGCGTTCATAAATCCACGTCAGCGGCGGGAAGGTTTTTGTATCATAAAGTTTTTCGACGAGAAGCGGACTTTTTATGATTCCGACAGCATCAATTTGCTCTTGGTCGAGTAGTTCTTTGTGTGAAATAACGCCCGCGTTTAGAAAATTGTCTTCGCGCCGGAGATTGCAAGCCGCACGAATTCGTGAGCCATGTTTGAGATTTAATTGGTCATACTCGCTCTTGATTTGTTCATCCCGAATCGGCGCGAAAAGCCTGACATTTCCCGAAATTTTTATTTCTGTTCCCTGATAGATCGCTTTTTTGGTTTTAAGAATTAGAAAAAATCCGCCGACAGCGAGTTCCGGTTTGCCTTGCAAAACACCTTCAATTTCGATTGGGTCGCCCGATTTTATCTGGTTTTCGTCGTAAAGTCTTTTTAAACGATTCGGCGCAACCAAATTATTTTCGATGCTCAAATACAAACCGCCGACGGCGATAAACGCGAGGGAAAGAAAAACCAAACCGAATTTTTGATTGAAGAAAATGACGGAAAGAAATGCGGAAACCAAGCAACCTATCAAATAAATCTGCCAACCGACAGCCAAAAAGTTCGCTGTCAAGATTCCAAATGCAAAACAAACTGCCAGCCATAAAAGAGGATAAAGTGTGAAATTGGCGGACGAAGATTTTAGCATAAAATTATTCAACCTTAATCAAACTCTGCATCTGACGAAAACGCTTATCGCCGATGCCGCGCACGAGAAGAAGATGTTCGGGTTTGCGAAATTTACCGAATTTTTCGCGGTGTTCGATAATTTCTCGCGCTGTTTTTGCGCTGATGTGCGGAAGTTTTTCAAGTTCTTCGGCAGAAGCGGTATTGACATTTATTGCAGATTCAGCAACTTGAACCTGATTTTTAGATGACAAAACTTGTTGGGTTTGTTTTTGCCCGCCGCACTCTAATAAAAAACAACAAATTACTAAAAGCAAAAGTTTATCTAAGAAATTGCAAGCGTTGAAATAATAAGAATTATGAGTTTTCATTTTTTTATCAATCTTTTTCAAAAATTCAATGCTACTACAAGATGCAAAATGCTAGAAGTTAAAAAAAATCAACATTTAAGTTGTGGAAAAACGCGATTTCCACAGGATTTCCACAACCTAGCTGTGGAAAACTATAAAAACAAAAATTTCACGCAAAGTGTTTGTGTTGCTTTGCAGATCGTTTACTAAACGTTTGAACATCATTTACTAAACGGCATAGTTTTTAAATTTGCACATCATTTACTAAACGGCATCAAAACCAGCTAATAATCAGGGCTGGTTTTGATGCCGTTAACAGAGTTTTGAACGGCATTTGAATACCTGTTAAATTGTCATTTACAGCGCACTGAGAACGAACAGTCTAACAAACCATTTGTCGCCGTCGGTAACATTAGTGACGGTGATAGTGCTGTCAAAATTTACCAGTGGGACAGGGATATTATACACGTCGTTGTTTGATGCTCGGACGGCGTAAGCGTTGCCGTATAAAACACCGACTGGAACTCCCAAATCCAGTTCAAATTGACCTGTTCCTGCGTTACCTGCCAATTTTGTTTTTGAGTAATCAGCTATACTATTTCTTAAATTTCTATATGTTTTGACGGTTGGCGGATTACTACCGCTCCGAATCGATTGCATTAAAATACATTCGGTTGGGTTACTTGGCTGTGCCGCGTCGCGGAAAAACAACTCTCCTTCTCGATTTAGATAAAGCGTTTTAGTAGTAGCCGGAACGTTGAATCTTATTTCATTTCCGGATGTCGCGTTGGCAGTCGGTGCGCCCGTCGGTTCGACCAGCGGTAAATACTGCACTCCGCCATTTGAAATATTGACATATTGGGCATTCACGGACGAGTCTTGAAAATTTTCAGCTTTAATCCTGACAAAACCATCTCCGAATTGAACGTCAATGCCGACGGGAATATCAACAACCCAAGTGCCGTTATTGTCTGTTAAGTTGAATGGTATTTTACCATCTCCGGTTAGAATGCTTGGGTATCTATATTTTAAAACCAGTATTTTATCTTCGACTGCCGTTAAACGTGCCAGCAGAGAGGCAATAGATTCGTTGATTCCGCTGATATTTGAAGCTGTTTTGCGTGAATCGAGAACATCTGAATTTTCTAACGATACGGCATCAGCCGGAACGGTTACACTGTAAAGAAGAACTTCATTAACGCCCAGCACAGGCGGCGCGGGATTTGCGGATGGAATACCGGTTTTGACACTGATTGGTGCGAGGTTGTGTTTTTCAGTCGCGCGTTGGAACTGGGTCGGCGGATACGGCGGCAGAGTGTTAATAAATTCCTGTTCAGAGCGCAGCCGTTGAAAAGCGAGAAATTCTAAATTTGCCGTCACATTATTCGACAGCGTTGCAATGATTAAATCAATTCTTGCCTGATTAGCTGCCGGACTCAGCGTCACCGTTTGACCGGCGACTTCATACTGCAAGCCGTAGCGGTAAATTCTGCCGCTGTCGATTTGAATATTCAAACCGTTTGTCAGCGCGTAATCGCAGTCCACGATTTCGGGAATTTCCGCATTAGTTAGAAAGTCTAGTGTGATTTGCTCG
>JACCYR010000375.1 GCA_013696385.1 Acidobacteriota bacterium | reverse complement strand
GTCTTCCAAAGAAGAAGCAACTCAAGCCATTGAGCAATTTAACGGCAAAGAAGTTGATGGTCGTGAATTGAAAGTCAACGAAGCCAAGCCGCGCGAAAATCGTAGCGGCGGTGGTGGCGGTCGTGGTGGTTACGGCGGCGGTGGCGGTCGCGGTGGAAATCGCGGCGGCGGTGGCGGTGGCGGTGGTTCACGCTGGTAAAACTTTTCGGATAATTTCCGAATAAAGACGAATGCCTTCGGCTAATTTGCCGAGGGCATTTTATTTTTTCACTTCATAAACCAATTCGAGCATCGCGTTATCTTCCTTTTTGTGTTTGCAGATATTACAGGAAACAAACCGAAGCGGAACTTCCCGAATCAGTTCAGGAAATAATGGAATGCCTGAACCAAGCAAAATCGGCGTAACTCCGAGATAAATTTCGTCAACCAAATCTGCGTCCAAAAAACTTTTCGCTAATTCACCGCCGCCCGAAAGCCAGATATTTTTACCGTCTTTTGCTTTTAGATTTTCGATAAATTCCTTTAGATTGCCCGAAACAATTTCCACACCTGCAACGCCGCTTTTCTTCAAAGTATTCGAGAAAACATAAGTTTCCATTCCGCCGTATGGATTTGATTTTGATTTCTTTTTCGGACTCATCCCAAGAGCAACATCCCAAGATTTTCGCCCCATCAAAACCACGTCAACGCCCGCGAAAAACGCCGTCCAATCGTAATCCCAATCCATCGAAAGCCAATCAACCGCGCCGTCTTTGCGGGCAATATAGTTGTCTAAACTAACACCCAAACCGAGAACTACTTTTCGCATATTGGATTTTTCCCTTCCTTTCTATGTCTTTTTGCAAACATTTTATGTTATTTTATTCATATTATGAAACAAATTTTAATGATTCTTCTACTTATTTTGCTCGGTTCAAGTTTCGCATTTTCGCAATCGGAAAAACAGAAAATTAAAATCATTGACAACATTCGCAGCGAGATGAACAAACAAGTCGATGCGTGGAATCGCGGCAGCATCGAAGGTTTCATGGAGGGCTATTGGAATTCGCCGGAATTGAAATTTGTTTCGGGCGAGAATGTAACGCGAGGTTGGCAGCCGACACTCAATCGCTACAAAAAGAGTTACGATTCAAAGGCGAAAATGGGCGTTCTGACGTTTTCCGATTTGCAGATTGATGTTTTATCGAAAGACGCGGCAGTTGTCTTGGGCAGTTGGTCTTTACAGAGAGCGAGCGATAATCCGCACGGAAAGTTCACGCTGATTTTTAGAAAATTCAAAGACGGCTGGAAGATTGTTCACGACCATACGTCTTGATTTTGGATTTTAGATTTTAGATTTTGGATTGTATGATTTAGTTATTGCTAAAATTTTTAACGATAAAGGGAAGGAAACTATGGCAGAAAATAGACAAGAAGCAATTGAAAAACTGGGAGATTTAATCAAAGGTGTGCAGACCGCAATGCTGACGACGATTGACGGCGGCGTTTTGCGCTCGCGCCCGATGGCGACGCAGGAAACCGAATTTGACGGCGATTTATGGTTTTTTACGAGTTCGCAAACACATAAAACGGACGAAATCGAAAAAGACAACCGCGTGAATGTTTCGTATGCCGCGCCGAGTGATAACATCTATGTTTCGGTTTCGGGAACGGCGGAAATCATCAAAGATAAAGCCAGGATGGAAGAACTTTGGAATCCGATTTTGAAGGCATGGTTTCCGAAAGGTTTGGACGACCCAAATATCGTTTTGCTGAAAGTTACGGCTGAACAAGCCGAATATTGGGACTCGACCTCAAGCACGTTCGTTCAAGCTGCCGGATTTTTGAAAGCATTGGTTACAGGCGAACGCGCCGACGGCGGCGAGAATGAAAAAATTAATCTGTAAAATTTTGGTTGAACAGTTGACGATGGATAGCGGATAATGCTTTTGTAATTCGCTGTCCGTTGTTTTTAAATTCTTTGGAGATTAATATGAAAAAAATCTTTCTTTTGTTAGCTTTATTTGCTTTTTGCTTGCCCGTTCTCGCGCAGAAATACGATATTGAGCGTTATCTGAACATTCGCTCGGCGGGTTCGCCGACCTTTTCGCCCGACGGCAAGCACATTGCTTTTCTGACGAATATCACGGGAACTTCGCAGGTTTGGACAATGGACGCGGGCGGCGGTTATCCCGAGCAAATCACGGCGTATCAAGACAATGTGAGTTTTGTCAAATGGCTGCCGAACGGCAAAGGTTTAATCTTCGGCAAAGCCGTCGGCGGCAACGAGAATACGCAGTTTTTTCTTCTTTCAAATGACGGCGCGGAAATTAAAGAATTAACGAATAATCCAAACGTGCGCCACAATTTCGGTGATTTGTCCAAAGACGGCACAAGAATTTTTTATACGTCGAACAAACGCGATAAAAATTGGTTTGACGTTTATTCGATGAATCTTGTCGATGGAAAAGAAGAATTGCTTCAGCAAGATGATAGTTCAAACTTTGTTGCGGCAGTCTCCGACGACGGAAGCAAAGTTATTGTTTCACGCTCTTCCGTGAGATTTAGTTTGGATAATGATTTGTATTTGATTGACGCTAAAACCAAACAAGCGATACATTTAACACCGCACGACGAAGCAACACAATATTCGGACGTTAATTTTTTGTCGAACGATGAAATCATTT
>JACCYR010000365.1 GCA_013696385.1 Acidobacteriota bacterium | reverse complement strand
GCGATGCATTACGCGATGGGCGCGACTTCCGGTTTAATTTACGGCATTTCATCAGAAGTTGCGCCAATTACAACCGTTGGCACGGGACTTCCGTTTGGCGCGGCGGTTTGGCTCGTTGCCGACGATGTTGCCGTGCCTGCGCTCGGACTGTCAAAATCGCCGACGGAATTTCCGCTTTCGACCCATGCTTACGCACTGTCTTCGCATTTGGTTTATGGATTGACAACCGATTTGGTGCGAAGGCTTTTGCGCGGTTTATTATAGGCAAAAAAGATTGTTAAATAAGGCTCGGATTAAGCAAAAGACATTTTTCAATCGTAGACGTGTCAAACTCAACCTTTTATTTGTAATAATAACCTTTCGGATGGTCAATTTTTACTTTCGGGTTGGTGCTGATGACTTCAACCTTATGATAGCCCTTTTTCAGATGTGTAGATAAATATGTCAAAGCAAATTGTCGGTTGAGCAAACCGCCCAAATCGCGGAAAAACGGGTCGAAAGAAATCGGTGAAAGTGTGCCTTGAAAATAAGCGCGTCCGCCGGTTTCTTCGGAAAGACGGTTGAGCGAGCCTTGAGCATTTAAAACTAATCTCGGATTACCGCCTTCGGTAAAACTTGCCGCATTATAAAACGTATAAACCGCGACGCTTTTGCGCTGTGCTTTGAGAATGGCTTGGTCAAGGTCAATGCTTTGGGTCGGCGAAGAACTCTCGAACCCGCGCGAAATATCCAACCCGTCGGAAACAAGCAAAATTGCTCGTCTACCGGCTGGCAAAGCGTCAAAACGTTTAAGTGCTTCCTCAACTCCGACATACGGGCTGCTCGGCGCAACCGCCGGATTTCCTATGATAATCCGCAGAGAATCTGCCGCTTTTTCCAAATCATCGGTAAATTTCTGGCGAACCTGAATTGTTCCGGCGCGAAGATAAGCGACCATAACGCGCGAACCTCTTGGCAGATTTTTGATAAAATTGGCAATGCTTTTCAACTGTAAATTAGCATTCGTGGTCAAATCATCCTGAATCAAAACGGCAAGCGCAAGCGGCGTGTTGCTGACGCTGCGGATGGATAAAATTACCTGTTCGTCGCCGTCTTCCTTGACGGTTAAATCGCCGACTTCGACAAATTCCTGATATTGTCTTTCCTTTTTCTCCTCCTTAGTGAAGATGGAAATCGGAATTGTCATCGTGCGAACTCTGTCGTCGGTTTGTTTCTTTTTTGTCTTCTGTCCAAAGCCAAAACTAAAAAGAAGCGGAATCAAAACCAAAGCGGTGAACAAATTTGTAAATTTTAGTTTAGACATACACATCTTTTTACCATTTAAGATAAAATTTTACATTCGGCACTATTGCTTTTTTTGGCAAAACTAAATTTTATGATGCGACTAGTTTGAATTAAGTTCGCAGAGTTTGTAGAGTAAAGCCGTAAAGATGAACCAATTAGAGCCAAGATACGAAGTTACGCGCAAAGATTTAGCGAAGGACAAAGCGTTGAAATACGGCGCGTGGACTGCGCCTGTTTTGCTGTCGGCTGCTCCCGCGCTTGTTTTCTTTATTTTATTTTTTCTATTGGGTTCAACTCCGCCTGCTGCCGCAACTCTCTTTTTTCTGAGCATAATTTCGCTTATTGCCGGATTTGTTTTGGGCTTAATCGCAACTGGCGGAATTTTGTATTATCGCTCGCGGTGGTTGGCAAAAGTGCGCGAGCGAATTGCGGTTGACGGCATTAAAGCACAGGAAGTTGATTGGTTTAAGAACGAACTGAAAACCGCCGAGAAAAAATCTCTCAGTGAAATTGAAGCGAAAGATTTATTGCTGGCGGACGCTTTCCGCGACACTTTAGCGGCGCGTCTGACGGCGACGCGCATCTTAAAATCAACCAAACACGAACTTTTACTTGTGCAAAGACGGCAGAATAAACTTAAGTATCTGAAATCTGAAAATTCGACAAATTTGCAGTTAGAATTAAAGGACGACCTTGAAAAACTCAAGAAAATACAAACCGAAGCCGGAGAAATGCTGACGGAAGCTGAAACTCGTCTACAGATGATTGATGCAGCATCGCGGCGCGGCACAAACTTAGCCGACACGGAACTTGCGCTGAAAAAACTTTCGGTGCGGACGGCGGAACTTCCCATCGCACTCGAATCGGCTAAAATGGAGGCGGAAATCAGAAAAGAACTTGAGAAGGAACTTGAGAAATCCGGCAATTGACAATGTTCAAATAATAAATTTTGTAATTAACCCTTTCTTTTCCAAAGCCGATGAATGACACAAAAACTTTAGACAAAAAACCCGCTCAAGATTTAAACCAAAACAATTCAAAAAACACGCTTGTCCCGACAAAAGAAGAACTTGCCCTGTTAAATGTTACCGAAAAAATCGGATTTAAGTTAGCCAACCGGATGAACCAAGGCGCGTGGAAGCGTTTGTGGACATTTTGTCAACGCTACATCGGTTCGCTCTGGATATATCTGGCGACTTATAATCTGATAAATGTTTTCGGACTTGAAAATATCGAAAACACTTCGTCTGAAAAACCGCTCTTGCTGGTCGCTAATCACCGCTCATTTTTCGATATGTATACGGTTTCAAGTGTTCTGTTTCGCCGGACAAAACGCCCGATAAAATTATTTTTTCCGGTGCGCGCCAAGTTTTTTTATGATTCGCCGCTTGGCTGGTTCGTTAATTTTGTAATGGGCTGGTTTTCGATGTTTCCTCCGTTTTTCCGTGAAGAAAGAGAAGTGAAAAAGCGCGAATTTGATAAGTATTCGCTCCGCTGTCTGATTCAACTCAGTTCGGAAGGTCGCGGACACATCATTGGTTTTCATCCCGAAGGAAAGCGCAATTTAAACGATAATCCGCATCACTTGCTTCCGGCTCAGCCGGGTATCGGG
>JACCYR010000354.1 GCA_013696385.1 Acidobacteriota bacterium | reverse complement strand
GGTTAAATTTCCATCCAAAAAATCAGCAACATCTTCAATTTTCATTTTCTCTCAGTTTCATTGACAACATTTTGCAAAAAAATCTCGATTCCTTCGATTTCAAAACCGTGTTCGCGCTCAATCCGTTTCAAAATCGACGCACTTTCGCTATCTAAAAAGTTTAGATCGGCAAGGTCAATCGTTAAATTTTTGCTGAGTTCCGAGCGCATTTCAAGAGCGATTTTTTCCAGCAAAACGGCATCTTCAAATTCCATCGAACCGGCAACGCGCAAAATTACATTTCCGTTTTCCGTATCTTCGACTTGTTTAATTGTCGTCGGCATAATTACTTGTGATTTAACGAAAATTTTGCGGTAAAAGCAAATATGCACAAAGGCAAAAGTAAAATGCAAAAAAAAATAAAAACTGCTTCACCTTTTGATAGTTAGTGGTTTAGGCGAATACTTTTTCTCGTCTGACAGATAGTTTTACGCTAAGTAATGTAAAGAAATGTAAAAGTTCAGGCAAAAGAAGAATTTTTGACGTAAAATCAATGTGAATATGAGTAAAATACTTTTAATAGATGACGACGAGGAACTTTGCGAACTCGTGGCGGAATATCTGGCGGTTGAAGGTTTTGAAATGGAAGCGGTTCACGATGGCGAAAGCGGTTTGCAAAAAGCCTTGAACGGCGAATATGAATTAGCTATTTTAGACGTAATGCTGCCAAAGATGAATGGCTTTGACGTTTTGCGCGAACTCCGAAAAACATCAAAAATTCCGGTTTTGATGCTGACGGCACGCGGTGACGACACGGAACGTATCATTGGTCTGGAAATTGGCGCGGATGATTATCTGCCGAAACCGTTTAATCCGCGTGAACTCGTCGCGCGTCTGCGGGCGATTCTGCGCCGCGTCGAGATTTCGGAAGAAACAAGGCAAGCCGAAAGCAATAAATTGCAGGTGGATGATATTGAAGTTTCGATTTCGGGACGTTCCGCCAAAAAGGACGGTGAAGATTTAGGTTTGACGGCGGTTGAATTCGATTTGCTGGTTGCTTTGCTCAATGATGCGGGAAAGGTCGTTAATAAAGAAGATTTGAGCGAAAAGGTTTTAGACAGGAAACTTTCGCCATATGACCGCAGTTTGGATATGCACATCAGCAATCTACGGAAAAAACTGGGAACACGCGCCGACGGCGATGAAAGAATAAAGACGATTCGTTCCGTCGGATACATTTTTACACTTCCACATTAAATAAAATATGAGTTTGTTTTTGAAAATTTTTCTTTGGTTTTGGGTTTCAATTGCATTAGTTGTCGGCGTGGTAAGTTTTATCAACTGGTCAACGCAGCCGGAAAATCTTGGTAGACAATGGCGAATTATCGTTAGTGATGTTGTCAACATCAATGCACAGACGGCGGCGCAAATTTATCAAAACGAAGGTCAAAAGGGACTTGAAGAATATCTAACCCGCCTTGGAAGTTCGGAAAGAATCAGTGGTGTCGGGTTTTTTGACATCAACGGCAGGCAGATTGCCGGAAAAAAACTTGATAAAAAGACTGACGATTTATTTAATAAAGCCTTACAAAGCGACAATACAGAGATTGATGTTTCACCGACCGAAACTTCTGCCGCTAAACAAATCCAACTTTCCGATGGTTCAAAAGTTGTATTCGTCACGCTTTGGAAACGTCCGACAGTACAAACTTATCCCGACCTAAGAACCAGAATTTTGCAAATTCTTGGAATTATTTTGACGGCTGGTTTAGGTTGTTACGCTCTCGCACGTTATCTTTCTTCGCCAATCGGCAAACTGCGCCGGGCAACGCAGAAACTTGCCGACGGTGATTTGACGACGCGGGTTGCGCCTGAAATCGGGAAAAGACACGACGAAGTTGCTAGATTAGCTCAAGATTTTGACGAGATGGCGGAAAGAATCGAATCGCTCGTAACTTCGGAAAAGCGTTTGACGCAGGACATTTCGCACGAACTGCGTTCGCCGCTGGCGCGGATGAATGTCGCGCTCGAACTTGCCCGTACAAAAGCCAACGCTGAAACAAAACCTTTGCTGGAAAGACTAGAAACTGAATCGCAACGCTTAAATGAAATGATTTCGCGTCTTCTGGTGCTTTCCAAACTCGAAACCGGCTCGGAAAATTTCGAGAAAAGGGAAGTAAATCTTACCAAGTTATTTGGGCAAATCGTTGCCGACGCTGATTTTGAAGCACAAGCAAACGGCAAATCTGTAAAAATCCTGCAAAAGGACGCAGTGAAAGTTTTCGGCAATGAAAATCTGCTGAGAAGCGCGATTGAAAATGTTTTGCGAAATGCGGTGAAATACTCAAAAGATGAACCGGAAGTAGAAGTTTCGCTTAAAAAAGAAGATAGAAACGCCGTTGTCATTGTTAGAGATTACGGCAGCGGCGTTCCCGAAGAAGAATTAGAAAAACTGTTTCGCCCGTTTTACCGCGTTCACATGGCGCGAGACAGAAAAACCGGCGGCATCGGTTTAGGGTTGGCTATTGCGGAACGCGCCGTCAATGCTCATAATGGAACGATTGCAGCAAAAAATACGAAAAACGGTTTGCAAGTTCAAATCAACTTGCCAACGCTTGATTAAACTTCTGCAGTTTTGTTCTTACGCGCATCGATAAAAGATTTAACGCTCAAAATCACAAAAACCAAACAAATCAAAGCCATAGCCGCCTGTGAAAGCACCGCGAGAGAAACTTTTATATTGCTAATTTGTGATAAAATTCGCCACATAGGAATAAGAAAACCTAAAAGACCAACGACAACCGCCGCGTGCATCAGATGTTTGCGTAAGTTTTCTTTTGATTTTGCCGCAAAACCCAGAATTGCAAGCAACAGACCAAATGCCGCCGGAATCAGCGCGGTTAAACTCGTGTTTCCGTCAATAATACTGAAAGCGTAACCGAAAATTCCGATTAAAATTAGTAAAATCCCGCTGATAATTGCTGTTGATGGCATATAATTTATTCCAAATTCCAGATTGAACATTCCAGATTTCAAAGTTCAAAAGTTAAATTTATCATTTGGAATCTGGAATTTGAAATTTGGAATTATCATTTTGTTATTGGCAGAACAATCATCGAAGCGTTCGCGCCGCCGAAATAAACGCGCTCGGTCGCTTTTTGAAAATCGGATTGAGTTGCCAGTTTGTAATTCGGCATAAATTTTTGCGGATTTCGCGCCACGAGCGGAAACCAGCTGCTCTGAATCTGCACCATTATCCGATGACCTTTTTTAAAAGTGTGCGCGATGCCCGGCATTGTATATTCGATTTTTGTTACTTCATTCGGTTTCAAAGGTTCGGGTTTTTCAAAGCTGTTGCGAAAACGCGCCGGAAATGGTTCGCCGCGCAAAAGCATTTGATAACCGCCCGGCTGAAACACCGAAAAAGCGGAATTTTCCGGCGGCTTTACTCTTTCTGGTTGTCCGTTCGGCAAAGTTTTGCCGGTTGTCGGAAATTTGTAATCATCGGGAAATACGTCAATCAATTTCACAATAAAATCCGAATCCGTGCCGCTCGACGAGATAAACAGATATGGTTTAATATCGCCCGCAACCGTTATATCTTTGGTCAACGGCTCTGTTTGATAAACCAGAACATCGGGACGAGTTGAAGCAAAACGCTGGTCTTCGGTCATAAAATCACGCGGATAATTTGATGTGATTTTCTGCGTATATGGAACAGGTTTCATCGGGTCGGAAACATATTCGTTAAAATCGTTCTGCGTTTTCGGTAATTCAAACGAAAGTCCGCCATTATCGGTTAAATATAAAGCTGTGTCTGTCCCGTTTGTCGGTTCGTAATTTTCAAAAGCCTTCCATTCGTGCGAACCTGTATCAAAAAGATTGACTTCATTGATTTTGGAAATGTCGCCTTTATCTTTTAAAAAGTGATTGAAAAAGGGAAGTTCCATATTGCTCTGGTAATATTCGGCGGTTTTCTGCCCGAAATAAGCCGTGCCGAGCCAATCGCCGTCAGAACGCTCCCAACCGCCGTGAAACCAAGGTCCGACAACCAAGACATTATAAATTCCCGGATTTTGGCGTTCGATGTGCTGATAAGTTTTGAGTGCGCCGTATAAATCTTCGTTGTCATACCAACCGCCGACGGTCATCGTCGCGCATTTGATATTTTGCAGTTTCGGTAGAATGTTGCGGTCTTTCCAATATTGGTCGTAATTCGGATGTGCCATCATATCGTCCCAGAATTTGATGCGAATTCCCAAACCTTTTTCATAACTGTCAGCCATTTCTTTCAGTCCGCCAATCTGTTTGAAATAATCGTAGCCGTCTTCGGTTTCGCGTCCCGTCCATTTTTTCAGATAATCGCCGTTATTGGTTGGAGTCGGGCGCGGTTGACCGAAAAACGAAAAGAACGAATAGTTTTGCGCCAAAAACAACGCGCCGTTGTGGTGCATATCGTCGCCGTGAAACCAATCGGAAACAGGTGCTTGCGGCGAGCAGGCTTTGAGCGCGGGGTGCGAATCAATCGAACCCGCAGAAGTATAAAAACCCGGATACGAAATGCCGTAAGTTCCGACTTTGCCGTTGTTGTTCGCCACGTTTTTAACCAGCCAATCAATCGTATCGAAAGTGTCGGTTGATTCGTCAATCTCGCTCGGTTTTGTATTTTTAATGTCGGGGCGAACATCCTCAAACTCACCTTCCGACTTCCAACGTCCGCGCACATCTTGATAAACAAAAATATAACCATCACGCGCAAAAAGTTCGTTGGGACCTAACGAAGTTTTGAATTTGTCCGCGCCGTAAGGCGAAACGGTGTAAGGCGTGCGGTTTAGTAGAATCGGATATTTTGCTGATTTGTTTTTCGGCTCGTAAATCGAAGTAAAAAGGCGCACGCCGTCGCGCACCGGAATCATTACCTCGCGCTTGGTGTAATTTTCTTTTATATAAGTTTCAAGTTCGCTCGGCTGCGGCTGCATTGCTTGCGCCAGCAGCGAAACTTGGCACAACACAATTGCTAGAAAAAGGAATAAAAGATTTTTTAGTCGGATAGTTCTCATAATTTCTTTTAAAATAGAAGGCTAAAATGGTCTAACCTTCATGTTCGCGCAAATTTTCAATTGATACAAGTAAAAAGGCTCAATTTCACTTAAACTATTCAAAGCCAAGCCCAATTTTCTCATTACAAACCGCCTTCCGCGCCCAATTTATTACTTCTTCCATCAACGGCAAATTCATTTTCGTGCCGTCTAATATTGAAATGATTTAGGTAAATGCAGATAGCCTTAAAACATCTACTCTGTATTCTATCATATAAGCACCCCAACAGAAATAGGTTAGACTTTGTAAATTTAGAACCTTTGTAGTTATTGGACTATGACAGATAAAAAACTAATCTAATTTTGTTGGGGTGCTTATATCCGAGTTACAAAAACTATTGCATTGACAACGGTTTTCGCCCGGTGCATTCAAAAAATTTAGTTAAACGATTGGAGGCATTAGGTTTTGACACAGATAAAAAGGCTTCTGGCAAGGTTATTTATCTCGAAAGTGAAAAAATATAAGTTTTGTTTGAACCGTCATTTGCGTCATTAGCGTCATTATTGACAAAAAAAATGACGCTAATGACGCAAATGACGGTCAAAAAAAACATTTATTTTTTTGGTAAAATTATGATTCAACTCGAAAAATATCACGGCACAAAATCACGGCATACTTGCCCGAAT
>JACCYR010000308.1 GCA_013696385.1 Acidobacteriota bacterium | reverse complement strand
GAGGTTTTCTTGGTTAGTTTCTCGATAAATAAAAATAGAAAAATAAAAAGCCGTTCTTCGCCGCCTGAAGAACGGCTTTTTATTTGCAGTTTCGATTTGACGTTTGCCGGTCATTTGCGCTTAATCTATTTTAATGTTTAAAGCGCGAAGCAGCCAACTCGAAAGAATAGACACGGGCGATTACACGCCCGAAGAATACGACCGATTTTTGCGCGAAATCAGCTTCATCAATCGCTTTGTTGGCGACAATCGAGCATTAAGGAAAACACTTTTACGCGAAATAAACCGCGGAAATTTGCAAACATTTTCCGTGGTGGATGTCGGCGCAGGTTCGGGCGAACTGCTTCGCACAATTGCCGGATTTGCGCGGGAACAGAAACGTCAAGCGAATTTGTTCGGTTTGGAATTAAATACGATTTCTGCCCACGCAATTTTAAAAGAGTCAAAAATTTACAAAGAAATCTGCGCCGTGCGCGGCGATGCGCTGAATCTGCCGTTTGCCGATAATTCGTTTGACTACGCAATTTGTTCGCTCTTTACGCATCATTTTACTGATGAAAAAGTTGTGCGGATTTTAACGGAAATGAATCGGGTTTCGCACCATAATATCTTTGTCATTGACCTTCACCGCCACCGAATTGCTTATTTACTTTACAAAATTTTTTGCGCGGCTTTCAGAATCAGCCCGCTTGTTCGTCAAGACGGTTCGCTTTCGATTCTGCGCTCGTTTAAGCCAAAAGAATTGAAAAAACTCGGAAGCAAAGCGCGTCTTGAAAATGTTTCGGTTGAAAGACATTTCCCGTTCAGATTAGTTTTAAAAAACAAATTATAAACGCGGCAAACTTGTCGAAACTTTTTTCTCTTTTTCAATTTTTGGCGCGTCTGGAGTAAAATCTTCGCCCGGATTGATGAATAGATTTTTCTCGAATTGATATTGCTTGTCGTAAAGTTGGCGATAACGTCCGTTTAAAACGAGCAATTCATTGTGCGTTCCGCTTTCGACGATTTGACCGCTTTCGACGACCAAAATTTTGTCCGCGCTTCTGATGGTTGAAAGGCGATGCGCGATAACAAAAGTTGTGCGACCTTTTCGTAGAGTGTCTAAACCTCCTTGAATCATCTGTTCGCTTTCGGAATCGAGGCTCGAAGTTGCTTCATCTAAAATTAAAATTTTCGGGTCGGCAAGCAAAGCACGCGCAATTGCAAGGCGTTGGCGTTGACCGCCGGAAAGTTTTACGCCGCGTTCGCCAACAATCGTTTCGTAACCTTTTTCAAATTTTTCGATAAATTCGTCGCAGTAAGCAATGCGGCAGACTTCTTTAATTTCCGCCAAACTCGCCTGCGGATTGGAAAACCTAACATTTTCTAAAATCGTGCCGTCAAACAAAAAATCATCTTGTAAGACAACGCCCAGAAAACGGCGGTAATCGCGTAGTTTTATCGTCTGCAAATCTTTTCCGTCAACAAGAATCCTGCCTTTGCTCGGCTGGATAAAATTTAAAACCAAGCTCAAAATCGTAGATTTGCCCGAACCTGATGAGCCGACGAGTGCGGTTGTCGTTCCGGCGTGTGAATCAAAAGAAATTCCGCGCAAAACGGGCGTGTTTGCTTCGTATTCAAAATAAACGTCTTCAAACGTGATTCTGCCTTCGATGTTGGGCAAAGATTGGCGCGTTTCATCCTTGTCGTCTTCGGTTGGTTTGCCGAGAATTTCGCGGATTCTGTCAAGTCCCGCCAAAGCATCGGTGATTTGCGTTCCGATGGAAGTCAGTTCGACAATCGGAAACGCCATCAAACCTGTGAAAAAGATATACATAAACAAATCGCCGATGGTCATCACGCCGGTTATGACGGAATTCCCGCCGACCAGAATCATCACAACGCTGATTGCGCCAATAATCAATGAAGAAAATGCGGTAACGGCGGAAACGCCTGTCATTGATTTGGCAACATTTCGCAGGAGTTTGTGCGCGCCGCGAGCAAATGTTAATTCCTCGCGCTTCTCCGCCGTGTATGCTTTGACGATGCGGATTCCGCCGAGAGATTCGCCAAGTCGTCCTGTAACTTCGGCGTTTATGACGTTTCGCTCGCGGAAAATCGGGCGCAGTTTATTAAAAGCATAAGCCAGAACGCCGCCGAACGCCGCGAGAACAAGAAGCGTAACGCTCGTTAAACGCCAGTTTATATAAAACAAAACGCAGATGGAAATTGCCGCCGTTACAATGCTTCCCGCAAGCTGCACCAAACCTGTGCCGACGAGATTGCGGATGCCTTCTGCATCGTTCATAATCCGCGAAATTAGCTGCCCGCTTTGTGTTGAATCAAAAAAGGAAATTGGCAGACGTTCGATTTGCGTCTGCACGCGCTTTCGCATTTCGGTAATCGCCCGCTGTGCCGCGATACCGAGAATCTGCGTTAGCGCAAATGATGTCAGAGCTTGAACGAGCGTTGAAATTCCGACGGCGAGCGCAATCCATTTAAGAAGTTCGTAATGCTGTTTGCCGATAACTTCATCAATCAGATATTTTGACGACGCAGGCAGAACAAGTCCTGCCAAACGGCTCAAAATCATCAAAACACCGCCGAGCGCGAGCCGCCAACGATAATTCCAAATCAAAATTTTGGCTTCCTGCCACGCGCTTGCGTAATTTACTTTTTTCTTTTTGTTATCTTCGTCCGCCATTGCTTGATTATATCAATTGATATTTTTTTACGTCTGCTGAAACGGATAATTTTGTTTATTGATAATTGTATTGATAGAATTGATTTAAAAATTACAGAAGTTTTATGTCAAATTTGAGCAACACAGAAATTTATCCTAGTTTGCCGCTTGCCGAGTGGCAAGACACCAACGACACGCTTCATTTGTGGACGCAGATTGTCGGCAAAATTCGTCTGGAGCAAACGCCGATGCTTAATGAATGGTGGAATACGACGCTTTATGTTTCGCCGCACGGTTTGACGACTTCGGCGATGCCTTATAAAAACGAATCTTTTGCGATTGATTTTGACTTTATCAATCATAAGTTAATTGTGCAGACAAGTTTCAATGACGGATTTACGTTTAAACTTGAATCGATGTCGGTAACAGATTTTTACAATAAACTGATGAGCGAATTAAAATCAAACGACATCGAAGTAAAAATTACGGCAATTCCCGACGAACTCGAAAATCCGATTCCTTTTGCCGAAGATACCAAACACGCTGCTTACGATGCCGAATATGTTTATCGTTTTTGGCGCGTTTTGTTGAAAGTTGACCAAGTTTTCAAAGAATTTCGCTCGCGTTTTACAGGAAAATGTTCGCCCGTTCATTTCTTTTGGGGAAGTTTTGACCTTGCCGTTACGCGCTTTTCCGGCAAAGACGCGCCGCCGCGTGAAAATGCCGACCGCATCACGCGCATCGCTTACGACCAAGAAGTTATCAGCCACGGTTTCTGGACAGGCAAAGGCTTTGGCGAAGCCGCTTTTTACGCTTACGCCGCGCCCGAACCGAAAGGTTTCAGCGAGCAAAAAGTTAAACCGCAAGCAGCTTTTTATTCAAAAGAAATGGGCGAATTTCTTTTGAAGTATGAAGACATTCGCCAATCAGAAAATTCCGACCAAGCGATTTTGGATTTTATGCAAAGCACTTACGAAGCGGGCGCGGATTTGACGAATTGGGACTGGAAGAACTTGGAAATTGATTGGACTAAAGTTTTAAAAGATAAGTAGAGGTTGATGATGGATTTATTATTAAAAATTGTTTTGGCTGTTTCCGCTTCTAAAGCAGTTATTGTTTTTTTGCTTCTTATCGGCGCGATTATTGCGTGGATAAACGGCGCATCAGCTATTCTGCTTCCCGGACTTGGTTTAATTATTTCTATTCAGCTGATTATAGTTTTGCTTTTTGTGACAGAATTTTTTTTGGTTGCAATTGTGGCATTACTTGTATTCAAACTTACGAAAAAAGCTAACTCATTTAAGTAGATTTCATTTTGTTAGAATCTCATTAACCGCGCGTAGTCCATGAAAAAACGCTTCTTCAAAAAGCGCGATTCCGCTTAAATCAGAATGCGCGAAATGTATATTTCTAAACGGTTTTTGCGCTTTCTCATGCGAATCGTTCCAGATAAAATTCGTTTTTGGGGAAATCATCGCGTGTCCCCAACGCATTATGTCAATTTTTTCAGTTAAGTTGCGAATGTCTTTGTGTGCCAGCGACAAATCGGACAAAACAACATCAGCTAATTCTTGCCAATCGAGCGAAAAAAGTTTGGCGCGTCCGTTTTGTCCTGCCATCGGAAAATAATAGGTGAAAACGGCTTGCCCGTAATCAATACCTTTTTGATGCGTTGCGTTGACATAGCCGAGCGACGGGCTTTCATATAAAACATTGTCCCACGCAAGCGGAAAATCTTTTGCAAATTGATCTTTCGGTCTGTCTTTCAAAAACAGATTCGCCACAAACCAAGCGTTGTGTTCAAATTCTTTGACAAAATCGGGCGCGTTTTCTTTGAAATCCCGAATCAGATATTTGCTTGTGAAAACTGGCGCGGCAAAGATAACTTTTTCGGCGTGAATTCCGCGAATTTCGTTGGTTTCCGTGTTTAGATAAATGACATCAACGCCGTTTTCGTTTGGAATAATTTCGATGGCGATTGTTTTTAGGCGTGTTTTATCTTTTACTTTGTCGTGCAGAAAGTTGACAAATTTTCCGTTGCCTTCGGGAAATGTGATAAAAGATTGCGATTCCGCGCTCGATTTTCGCACACGCGAACAGAAATAAAAAAGTCCAGCCCAAGCGGAAGTTTGCTCTAATTTCAAGCCGTAATCGTCGCGGCAAGCATAATCGCAATACCAAATCAATCTTTCAGAATTAAAACCTTTTTGCCTGAGCCAATCGGCAAACGTGATTTTATCTAAATCGGTAACTTCCGCATCGTTTGAACAGTTCGCTATCGGCAAAACGAATGCGCGTCTTCCTTGCGCGTCGCGCCAATTTACCCAAAAATCAATTTCCTTTTGAAACGCTTCTAATTGATTTTTGTCGTCTTTGCTTGCGCCGACATTTAAATATAAACCTTCATACCAGCGACCTTTATAAAAAATTCTCTCTTCGGGTTCGCGGCAAAGAAATTGTTCTTTGACTAAAATTCCGCCGTTGTTTGTTCTGCCTTCGGTCAAATCCATTTCATTGAGCAAAGCAATCAATTCCGTGTTTTCCTTAAACGGAACGGGCAAATAATGTGCGCCCCACGGATAGCCGATGAAAGAATTTTGTCCGCTGCGCGCCGTTCCGCCGATTGCGCTTTCTAGTTCAAGCAAAATAAAATCGTGGAAATTTTCTTTTGTAAATTTATACGCCGCGCTCAAACCCGCAATGCCGCCGCCGACAATCGCCGTTTTTACCGTTTCCCAATTGTTTGCGGGAACTTCGGTATTTTGTTTTTCTCGCAAAAGATGTCAGACATTAACATTCGCGCCGACAATTTCGCCGTCAGGAAAATGCGCTGCGGAGTTTGAG
>JACCYR010000282.1 GCA_013696385.1 Acidobacteriota bacterium | reverse complement strand
TTTTCTTAAACCAATCCAGCATTTTCGCCCACGCATCCGTCGCAGCTTCTTTGTTGTAACTTTCGCGGTAATCGGCGTTAAAACCGTGTTTCGCGTTTGGATAAACAACAATTTCCGATTTCGATTTGCCTTTTTTCAGCGCGTCCTGCATTTGCTGAACCGTATTAAGCGGAATTCCCGTATCAAGCCCGCCGTAAAGTCCAATCACGGGAACTTTCAAATCTTTGGCAATGTCAATTGGCATTGTCGGATGCAGCGTGTCGGGCGGAGAATTCGGACGATTAACTAGTTGACCATACCAAGCCGCACCCGCGTCAACTTTCCGATTGTGCGCCGCATACAGCCAAACTATGCGCCCGCCCCAACAAAAACCCGTAATTGAAAGTTTTTTCGGATTGCCGTTGTTTTTAGCGGCGTAGGCAACCGTCGCATCCAAATCAGACATCACTTGTGCGTCCGGGACTTTTGAAACGACGTTTTTAATTATTTCCTGAACATTTTTCATCTGCAAAACATCGCCCTGCCGTGCATAAAGCGACGGCGCGATTGCCATATAACCTTTTTTGGCAAAACGGCGGCACAAATCTTGGATATGTTCGTGAACGCCGAATATTTCGTGAATGACTAAAACGACGGGAAAATTTTTATTTTTTTCATTGGGCATTGCCCGATACGCCGGAAATTCACCATCCGCCACCGGAATTTTTACTTCGCCCGTGATTAAGCCTTTTTCGTCGGTTTTGATTTGTGTTTGCGCCTGAATCGGCTGAACCGCCAATGCAAATCCTGCAATAATCGAAGTTACAAAAAACTCCCGCCTGTCTAAAAGTGGTGCGGATGAACTAGAACTGCTGATGTCTTCTGGCATTTTTTTCTCCATTTTCCTTAGATATTAAAATTTTGGCTTTTCCTTTCGCATTGGTCAAGAGTATAATGACGGAAAAAGAGAAAAGCGGAACAATTGCCGAGCAAATCCGTAATCCGCAATCTAAAATCGTTATGATGTGGTATATCTTAATTGGTCTCTCGCTATCTTTGGCAGGTGTTGCCGGTCTGCAGTTTTTCTATTTGGTCTATATGGAACGGATTGACCGCGAACACAAAAAGCGAATCTACGAACTTGAACGCCACGCTACATATCTCGCCAACCGGCTTAACGAAGCCGAACAGAAAATTTCCGAACAAAATGATATTTTAGAAAGTATTTTTGACGATTTCAACGAAGAAGAGGAAGAAGAAATCTGGGCGGATGTAATTGAAGACAGATAGTTTTTGCTTGTTTACTCAATAAAATGAGCAATCGTCGCGCCCCAACCGCTTGAAAATTCAGGCGCGTTTTTGAAGGATTTGACAAAAGCGGTTTCTGCCAAAATTTTTCTGACCGTTTCTCGATGCACGCCGATTCCCTTGCCGTGAATTATTTTCACCACGCGAAAACCTTTTTTGTAGGCTTCGTTCAAATAATTTTCAACTACAGATTTAACGTCCTTGGGATTAAAAGCGTGTAAATCAATTGTATCGGTTATTTCCAATTCAAAGGGTTCGGGAAACGGATTCTCAAGATTCGGATTGTCTGGTTGACTCATTTTATTATTTTGGATGATACTTTTCTTCAGCATTGGATTTATAAAGAATCTCCGCTTGAAAAATATCAATAAAATCTATTGAACTGTGGCGGGAAGCAGCGAATCCTTTGGGTCGTAGGCGTAAGCCACGCCGTTTTCGATTTTTCCGAGAACGCCGTGGAAAACTATTTCCTTTCCGTCTAAAACCACAACGACATCGCCCGGACTGTAAAGTTTTTCATCTACCTGAAATGTAATCATCGTTGCGTTGCCGTTTTCGTGATTGACGGTTTCGTATTCAAAATTATCGGCGTTAAAACTCATTGTTTGACAAAAAGCTACTTCTGACATTTATTTTTTCTCCTGCTGAAAATTTAACCACAATTAAACGCAAAAGAGAAATTAGCCGCAAAAATACGCAAAAATCACAAAAAGAATTTGGCTTTCTTTTGTGTCTTCTGTGCATTTTTGCGGCTAATCCTTGCTTTGAACAAAATCTATTGTAATCGCGTCGTGGTCGGAAAGCGGCACATTTTCCGCGTCTTTTAAGCTGCCGATGGTGTTTGGTTTTCCAGACGGCTTAATTCCTTTTCCGGCAAACCAATCGACCCGCGCCGAAACTCGTCCGCCGACTCGTTTTGCCGCCCAAAAGATAAAAGGGAAACACCAGCGCGGCACCCAATCGCCCAAATTTGTATTATACGCTGCGTTTTCCATATCGTAATGAATTGTTCCCGCGCCGATTTCGTTGAGATTTTTATAATCAAAACCGCGTTTTTCGATTTCCCGAAACAAACCTTTTTCAAAATATCTATCGGGATGCGGATAATGATTTTTAACGACATTTTTCACGCCTATAAGAACGCGCCGAAAATAGCCTAAAATTGCCCGATTTGCGGTTTGCGCGTTATAAGTCGTCGTGTTCCAATCGCCGCCGATAACAGTCGGAAGTTCAGGCAAAGTTCCGAGATGGTTAAGCACGATTTTCATCTGCAAATGCCGATGCTTGCGGGAAGAATGCGCGTCGAGATGAACGGTTACGGCTCGAAAAACTCCGCTTGGATGTTTGACATCGGCAATCAAAGCGCGTAAATAACCGAGCCGTTTTTCCTTGCCCCACATTTTATCTTTGCCGTTTGGAAGCGCAACGGCGTGAACGTTTTTCATCGGAAATTTTGAAAACATCGCCAAACCGTGAAGCGATTTTGTGTTTTCGCCTTCGGCTTGTGCTTCAACGCCGCTTCCCTTTTGCAAAGCAATATAAACGGGCGCAAAAGCGTAGTTCATTTCCAACTCTTTCGCCAAATCCTGCGCGACAAAACGATTTTCGCTTCGCGCCATTCCGCAATCGAGTTCGGTCAAAAGCAGTAAATCTTTGTCTTTTAAGCCTTCGTGACTTTTCAGCGCGTCGATAATTCCTGCAAAACGGCTTCCGCGCTCAATGTTCCACGCTAAAGCTTTTATTTTATCTGGAAACCCGCTCGCTACTGCTTGCGGTTCTGACAAAGCAAAATCTTCCTGCACAACTGCATTTAGGATTCTTTCAACTTCAGGTTTGATTTTTTGATAAATGGCGGATTTTTCGGTTTCTTCGATTGAATTAAATTTAAGCAGTTCGGGAAAGAAATTGTTTAGTTGATGCTCTAAAATTTTGGGTGAATGTGTCTGCAAAACTGCTTTCGTTACCATAGAAAATGTCAGGATAAATGTAGATTTTGGTAAGATTTATTTACCACTGTAATTCTTCATATTCTAGATTCCAAATTCCAGATTTTTCTTCCAATTTGGAATCTGTAACTTTGTTTTGTGTTAAAAGAATGGCACAATTTAACTGTAAAAACAACAAATCTGTCAGTTTTTGACTCTAATCAATTGCAGCTTGCAGATTTAGAAGTTTAGAAATTGGAGTAAAATATGGACGGAATTAACATCGCAGAATTAGTCAGTCATTTAATAATTTTTATGGTCGTTTTGCTTCTGGCAATTTCGGCGCACGAAGCGGCTCACGCCTGGATGTCGTATAAATTCGGCGACGACACGGCTTTTATGCTGGGGCGCGTAACGCTCAATCCGGTCAAACATACAGACCCGATTGGAACGCTTCTGATTCCGATTATCGGCTTTATTTTTGGCGCAATCGGCGGCGGATTGGGTGCAATTCCGCTTATCGGTTGGGGCAAACCAACGCCGGTTAATCCGCGCAATTGGACAAATTACAAAATGGCAAACGTGATGGTTTCGATTGCCGGAATTTTGGCAAATTTGATTCTTGCCATTATCGGTTTTGTAATTTTCAAATCACTGCTCGGATACGGAGTTATCAACGCTGAGAATATTGACGGCGGTTTAATTAGACCGATAGCGATTTTCCTGCAAAATCTGATTTTCTTAAATGTTTCATTAGCCGTTTTTAACCTTTTGCCATTTCCGCCGCTTGACGGAAGCAAAGTTCTCGGAACATTTTTGCCCGAAAGCGCGCAGCCTGTTTTGGCGATGCTCGAACAATACGGATTTTTGATTTTAATGGCTTTGCTTTATATGGGAGTTATCGGTTTTATTATGCGTCCTGTTTTTCAATTAGTAATGTATCTTTTAGTAACTCCAATTTTTTAATTTATGAAAAAACGCATCTTTAGCGGCGCACAACCGACGGGCAATCTGCACATCGGCAATTATCTCGGCGCATTGAAAAACTGGGTAGCTTTGCAGGAAGAATACGAGAGTTTTTTCTGCATCGTCAATCTTCACGCGATAACTCTGCCGCAAAACCCTGAAATTTTGAAGCAAAAAACGCTTGATTTAGCGCGGATTTATCTCGCTTCGGGCGTTAATCCGCAAGTATCGACGATTTTTATTCAATCGGATGTTTCCGAACATGCCGAACTGACTTGGATTTTAAGCTGCATTACGCGAATGGGCGAACTTGAGCGAATGACGCAATTTAAAGACAAAGGCAAAGACAATCGGGAACGCGCCAGCGTCGGACTTTTTACATATCCGGTTTTGATGGCTGCGGATATTTTGCTTTATCAGACCGACCTTGTGCCAATCGGACAAGACCAAAAGCAGCATCTCGAATTAACCAGAGACATTGCGGAAAGATTTAACCGCGATTTCGGCGCGACATTCACAATTCCCGAAGCGTTTATTCCGCCCGTCGGCGCGAAAATTTTGTCGCTGCAAGAGCCAACAAAAAAGATGTCGAAATCAGACGACAACGCCAACGGTTCAGTTTTTTTGCTTGACGACGCGGACACAATCACAAAAAAAATAAGGCGCGCCGTAACCGATTCGGGAACGGAAATCAGCTTTGATGAATCGCGTCCCGCCATTAATAATCTTTTGACGATTTATCAGCTTCTAACCAAAAAATCTACCGAAGAATGCGAAGCGCATTTTGCAGAAAAAGGCTACGGACAATTCAAAACCGAACTCGCCGAGACGGTCGTCGAATTTTTGCGTCCGTTTCAGGAAAAAGTAAAAGAGTTTGATGATTCAGAATTACAAAAAATCTTAAAAGACGGCGCGGAAAAAGCGCGAAACGTAGCAACCGAAACGCTCAAAGACGTTTATGCAAAAATGGGGATTGTCGGCACAAGATGAAAGTTAAGGAAATGACAACAAAATTTTTAGTCATCATCGAAAAAAGCAACAATAATCATTCGGCGTATTCGCCTGATGTCTTGAGTTATGCGGCGACGTGGAAAACAGTTGAAAAAACGCTTGCGAGCATAAAAGAAGCATCTGTGGTGAAAATAATTTAATGGAACAATCAACCGAACAACTCATCTTTGATTTCGACAGAGTGCAGCCGCACATCGTTCGGGACA
>JACCYR010000279.1 GCA_013696385.1 Acidobacteriota bacterium | reverse complement strand
AGGGCGAGCGGAAAATAAAACCATTGTCCGGTGGCATAATTGCGCCCGAAAATGAAAGAGTTGCGGCTTCCCCAGGCAATCACGTCAGCCATTCCCAAAACGTATGATTCGGGAAAAATCCGCGTCCGGCTGATGCCGTCAACCATTTTCGCGGGAAAGGATTCGACCATTTCGGGACGACCGTTTTCCTTGATGTAATCGGCAACGGAAATAGTTTCGGCGGTCGCGCCCGGAATTGCCGCATAGCGAAAACCGTAAAACGCCCACAGCACAATTAAACCTATCAGGAAAAATGCGGCGAAGGCGGCGGTATTTCGGAAAATCTGATTCGGCAAACGAGTTTCCGATTTGCGAAAAATAACCGCATCGGCGATTAACAGCCCGAACAAAATCGGCACGAAGACAACTGCCGAATGTTTCGCCGCGAGCATCAAACCGATTGCCAATCCGACAAGCACAAAGCGAAACCAATTTGCTTTGTTCCGAAAGCGGTAAAGCGCATAGACGGCGGCGAACGCGGTCGCCGTCAAAACCATATCAGTCGTTACAATCGAACCGTGAGCTATCAAATTTGGCTCAAACGCGAGCAACGCCAAAGCCGTTAATGCCTCCCAACGTCCGAACATTTCCCAAGCCGCCAGAAATACGAGAACCGCCAACAACAAACTCATCAGAGCCGCCGCGAGCCGCGTCGGAATAACAATGCTGTCCACGCCGTTATTGACAAGAAAAGAATTTCCGAAAGAAAAGCTGTCAAATTTCGAGGTCATTTTTGAACCACAGTCCCGATTCGGTTCAATCAGATTGTGGAAATTAAGCGGAGCAGTCGCCAATAATTTTAATAACGGCGGATGTTCGGGATTAATGCCGAAGTCGCCGCATTGCCAGTGCCGATGTCCGGCTAAAATATGCACCGGCTCGTCAATCGTCACGCTCGTGCGAGTGGCGTGAAACCAAAGCTGAAAGGCAAAAAGACCAAAGAGCAATAGAACGCTGAAGACATACAAACCACTCTTGGATTTTTCGGTGAACGTAGATGAGTTCGCCGAATTTTCTCCTGCTAAATTTGAACTCGCTGAACTTGGCATAAAGGTTTCATTTACAAGGTTATTAAATATTGCAGTCGCCCTCAACGGTTAGCCGCATAACTTGGTATTATACGGAAACAATTTAGGTTGGCGTGGGCGCGATTTATGTTCAAAATAGTTTTCAGAGAGCGAGAGTTTATAATGCGAGAGTTTGACGCACACCTTTCAACTTTAAACTCTAAACTCATCACTCTCAACTATTTTTCAGAAAAAAAATTTAAACAATCCAACCTAAATTGTTCCTGTATTATATTAACTGTCATCAGACTTTTTTGATTGAAACTCAAAATCAGTCAGCCAAAATTTGTAACCGTTAATTAAAAAAGGTTTTAATCCTAAGCCAAATAAATCTTTTTCTTCAACACCCAAATAAGTAAAATGCGGAAAATCGCTTTTGACGGTTTGAAACCAACCGTGTTTGGCAAGAATTTTTCTGACTTCCAAGTTGGAAAATTGTTCAACATCTAACGCCAGCATAAAAATATGCTGCGATGCGCCGGGCGCGGCAACTGAAAAAAGGATTGATTTAGTAAAGCCCGCGCTGAAATATAAACCGTCTTTTTCCCATTCTAGAACCTGTGCAACTTGTTCATTAATCGGCAAATTTCTCGCGTCGCTTACTTCTTCGGGCGAAATTTTCCCCTTTATCATCCAGTAATCGAGCGCGGGATAAAACCGACTATTCCAAAGCGTTAGCGTATTTTGATAGGAGCGTTTGGCGGCAATTGAACCGCCACGCGGCGAGATTTGCAAATTTTTTCCTGCTGCTTCTTTCTGCGCCTCCAACAGCGCATTCATCGCCGGTTCTTGCAGTTGAATCAGAACATCACCGAAACTTTCCGATTTTGAGGCGACCTTCATTTGAAACAATTGAACTTGTGTTTCATCCTCAAATATACATTTATTCGGAAGCATTACATTGTCTTCGGCGAGAAAAACCGCGCCATATTCACTAAAAATACGTCTAGCAACCGCATCCTTATTAATAGGACAAATTTTTGACAAACCGGTGTTGTAGTTTTTTCTCAATCTACTTTCAACAACTTTTTGAAAGAGCGATATCTTATCCGGCTTTTTTTGAGAAAAAACTTGCACAACCGGCAAAAAGAAAACTAAAAAAGCCATTCCCAAAATAAATATAACTCGCTTGAATTTCATAAATTTCAAACCGCGAAAACGTGGTAAGAATATCTTTGAAGATTTTGTTTCGATTATTTTGGGCAATAGCTTTTATCTTTTACAGAAAAATCTTTGCCTCAACTCTTCTTCATACCCAAAATTATAATATTAAGTGTATTTGCTAGATTTGGATTAAGTTTTCTTAACTTTTCTAGTGCCTTTCGGGCTTCTTTGATGTTTTTGTTCCGGTATTGCGCTTCGCCAAGATTATAATAGGCAAGGTCGAATTTATCGTCAATTGCAACCGCTTTTTCAAATTGCTGGATGGCATTTGCAAAATCGTTTTGTTTGCGATATGCAATTCCGAGTTCGTTGATGGCAAAAATCCAATTCTTACGTAATTCGACAGCGCGTTTCAAGACATCAACCGATGCTTGATATTCGCCTAAATCGGTTAGGGTTATTCCCAAATTCAAATACGCGGGCGCAAAATTCGGATTCAGCGCAATCGCTTTTTGCAGGGCATTTTTCGCCTCTTGCAATTTTGCTTGGGCATCGGCTTCACGCTTGCCTCTGAAATCCTGTTGCGCCGAATTGTAATTAGCCCAACCTAAATTTGTATAATCAATCACGTCGGGACTAAGCGTAACCGCTGAATTTAGAGCGTCAATCGCATTCTTCCATTTTCTTTGCGCGCCCAAAACATAACCGAAGTTACTGTAAAGCTCGGCATTGTCTTTAACAAAGTAGAGAGCAAGCCGGTATTCGCCTTCAGCTTCGCCCATCCGGTTCAAAAGACGGTAAGCGTCGCCCAGATTCGCGTGGGCTTCGCCATTTGTATTTTGAAGTTTGACAACTTGCTGATAAGCCGTTACCGCATCCGCATAATTCTGCTGATTAAAATATGCCGCTCCCAAATTAAACCACGCCTCGGCATATTTCGGGTTTAGTTCGGTTGCTTTTTTATATTCCGCGATGGCTTCGGCTGGGCGGTTAAGTTTAATGTAAGTTTCACCAAGAGAATAATGCGTTTCGGCGGGATTCTCATCCACTTTGACTGAAGCATTTAACGCCGCCAGCGCGTCTGCGAAACGATTTTGCTTATACCGCACCAAACCTAAGAAATACTGTGCTTCCGCGTCGTCTTTGTTGACTGCCAGTGCTTTGTTTAAAAAGTCATCGGCT
>JACCYR010000265.1 GCA_013696385.1 Acidobacteriota bacterium | reverse complement strand
TAATGCTGATAAACCGCTACCGATAGACGCTTTTTCGTTTCTTCCTGCCCAATTACATATTCGTCAAGGAAATTTTTGATTTCCTGCGGTTTCGGGAGTGCGGAACGAACATTAGCAGTTTCGGCTTGCTCGTCGTCGTTGATGATTTCGTTGCAAATATCTATACATTCATTGCATATATAGACACTCGGTCCGGCAATCAATTTCTTGACCTCGTTCTGCGATTTACCGCAAAACGAACAGCGCAAAAATTCTTCGGGTCGTCTTATCATAGTTTAGGAAGTTGACTGAGTTGACCGAGTTGACTGAGTTGACTGAGTTGAATAACTCACTAAACTCGGCAAACTCAGTCAACTCGGTCAACTCATTTTTCCCGGTGTTCAATTACTTCGTCAATTAAACCATATTCCTTAGCTTGAATCGGCGACATAATGCGGTCGCGTTCAACGTCGAGTTCAACTTGTTCAAAAGACTGTCCGCTGTGATGCGCGATAATCCGCGAAGTCATCTCGCGCATTCGCAAAATTTCCTGCGCCATAATGCGGACATCCGTTTCCTGACCGGATGCGCCGCCCGAAGGCTGATGAATCAAAATGCGCGAATGTGGCAAGGCAAAACGCTTGCCAGGCGCACCGGCAGTCAATATTAATGCCGCCATCGAAGCGCATTGTCCGACACAAATCGTCGTTACGTCGTTTTTGATAAACTGCATCGTGTCATAAATTCCCATTCCCGCCGTAATCGAACCGCCGGGCGAATTGATATAGATATTGATGTCGCGTTCCGGGTCTTCGGCTTCCAGAAAAAGAAGCTGCGCGACCAGCAAATTCGCTACCATATCGTCAATCGGCGTACCGATAAAAATAATGCTGTCTTTCAAAAGACGTGAATATATGTCAAACGCTCTTTCGCCACGCGATGTTTGTTCGACAACCATTGGAACTAACATAATTTTCTCTCTTTTTTAGCTTGTACTTTATGAACTCGAATTCTGCGTTTAAGAATTACTTGAACTTGGCGAAGATAAATGTTGAAATGACAGCTATTGCCGTCAGCGTTAGATTTTACATATTATCCGCCAAATTGTAAACTCCGAAATAGTTATAAAATTCCAAATCGCAAAAATCAAAGATTCACTTCTGTTATTTCGCTGATTTTTTCTTGCTTTCTTTACTTTCAATTTTTTTCTTCTCAACTTTTGGTTTCTTCTCTTTTGATTTTTCCTCTTTCTTAAGTTTTTTGTCTTCCGAATTTTCAGATTTTTCTTCGGTTTCTGCTTCTGTTTGAACTTGCGGCTGAGTTTCGTCAATCCATTCGCCATCGATAACTTTTGCATTTTCGACTAATGCTTCAATGGATTTGCGTGTCCGCAAACCGTTGGTAATATTTTCTTCGCCGACTTGCTGCTGTGCTAAAGATGCGCGAATTTCTTCGGGCGTTGTGTGATAATAGTGCGCCATTCGCTCAATTTCTTCAGTAACTTCATCGGCGGAAACTTTCAAATTTTCAAGTTCGGCAATTTTTTCCAGCAGCATCGCGCCGCGCACATCGCGCTCGGCTTGCCCGCGCATTTGGTTATATGCCATTTGAACGAAATCTTTCTCGACTTTGTTCAAATCAACGCCGCGCTGCGATAAATCCTGGGCGAAATTGTTCAAAAGATTGCGGGCTTGAATGTCAATTACGGTGTTTGGAATTTCAAATTCGTGATTCTCGATAAGTTTAGCAATCAAATCATTACGCACCCGCGCATCAGCATCGGCGTTGGCAACTGATTCCAAATCTTCTCGTAATTTTTCGCGCAAATCTTCCAATGATTCAAAATCTTCATCTAAACTGTTTGCCCATTCGTCGTTTAGTTCGGGAAGTTCAACTCTGCCGACACTCTTTATTTTTGCTTTATAATAAACGGTTTTTCCTGCCAACGCCGGTGATGAAAATTCTTCGGGGTAAGAAACGGTAAATTCCTTTTCTTCGTCTTCTTCGACTTCGAGCAAGTTTTCCGTAAAAGATTTTTCAATCATTTCATCGCCCAATTTGATTTCCATATCATCAGCTTTAATCGGTTCGCTGTTCGGTTCATCGGCAAATGTTCCTTCCAAATCAACAATTACCGTATCGCCTTCCTGCGATTTGCGGTCTTCAACCGGAATCAGCGAAGCAAATTCCTGCCGGCGTTTATCAATAATGCTGTCGAGTTCGCCTTCCTGCGGCGGACGCACGCGGCGCGTAACTTCCAAGCCTTTATATTCGGGCGTAGGAATTTCCGGCATAACTTCGACGTGAACGTGCAATGTAACAGGCTGCGAGCCGTTTAATTTTAATGTTTCGGCGTTATCAATATGCAAATGCGGTTCAGCCAAAGGGCTTAAATCGTGTTCCTGAATTGCTTCGACAACTCTGTCTGACAGAAGTTCCTGCAAAGTTTCCGACCTAATTTCATCCTTGTATCGCAAGCGCACGACATCAACTGGCGCATTGCCTTTGCGAAAGCCCGGAACTTGCGCCGCATTTGCGTATTTCCTGCTGACTTTATTATATGCCTCGCGCACAACTTCGGGTTCAATCTCGATTTTTATTTCCTTTTGGGTTGGCGATACTTCCCTTAATTCTGTTTTCATTTAATAGTTTTTTGTATTTTTAATGTTGTGTAACTACGGATTTCAAATTGCAGATTTCTTCAATCCAAAATCCAAAATCTAAAATCCAAAATCGGATTGGTGCTGAGGGCGAGACTCGAACTCGCACGCCTTTCGGCACTGGCTCCTAAGACCAGCGCGGCTACCAATTACGCCACCTCAGCATATTAATTGGCAAATTCAAACCGCAAACTTGAATTTATCGGATTAGCGCGAGAATGTCTAGCAAAGTAAATTTTCATTATTTAGAGAGATATTTGCGCTTGTATTCTTCCAAAGTTTTATCCGCATTTTTCAGTTCGCTAATGGCAACTGGTTCTCTGTTTTCAATTTGCGGCGTTTCCGGCTTTTTGAGCAGTTTGTAACCAACCGTTCCCGCAATGGCGATAACGCCAATCCAAAACAGATACCACAACGCGCCGTAAATAACTCCGATTAAGGGAAAACCAAACATTACCGCGATGAAAATACCAATGGCGATGAGAATTATTTTTGTCCAATTCATTTTTTTATTCCTTAACTTTTAAAAAATCATTATTCGTGCAAAAGTTTATCTTATCGTATAATTTCAAACATCAATAATCAAACTTTTCGAGGAAACAAACTTGATTAAACACGGCGCGACGCTTCAGAAAATTGCAGAAAAATTAAACGCCAGACTTTACGGCAACGCAGAAACAATTGCAACGGACGTTACGCACGATTCGCGGCAAGCCGGAAAAGATTCGCTTTTTGTCGCGATTCGCGGGCTTACGATGGACGGACATCGTTTTATTGAAGATGTAACAAGACGCGGCGCAGTCGGTATAATTTCGGAACTTGACGCGCCGGAAAATTTCAAAGGCGCGTGGTTAAAAGTAGAAGATGCGCGGGAAGCACTTGCCAGAGCCGCCGCTATTATCAACGGAAATCCTTCGCACGATTTAAAGTTCGTCGGCATCACTGGAACAAACGGCAAAACGACGACAACGTATCTTGTTTTCGCTTTGGCGGAAGCCAATAATGAAAAGAGTGCGATGCTGACAACGGTTGAATATCGCATCGGCGACGAGAGCGAACCTGCAATTCGCACAACCCCCGAAGCGTCCGACACTAACAGATTTTTGCGCGAAGCCGTCAATCAAGGCTGCAAAATGGCGGTGATGGAAACTTCTTCACAAGCAATTGATTTGCGCCGCTGCAATTGGCTGAAATTCAAAGTTGCCGTTTTTACTAATCTGACACGCGACCATCTCGATTATCACCAAACGATGGAAAATTATTTTGATGCGAAAAAGCGTCTGTTTGACGGACGTTTGGGCGAAAAACCCGCGTCGAGCGTAATAAATATTGACGACGTTTGGGGCGCAAAACTGACAAATGAGTTAAAAGCAAATGGGCAAAGAGTCGTAACTTTCGCGCAAAACAATCCGGCTGATTTAACTGCGGAAAACATCAAAGTTTCGTTGATAAAAGGAACGTCTTTTACTTTGAAAACTCTGAACGAAACATGGAAAATCGTTTCGCCGCTCGTCGGCAAACCGCACGTTTATAATATGCTGGCGGCAACCGCCGTTTCTCTGGAACTCGGTTATAATTTGGATTTAATCGCGGAAGGTTTGAAAATTTGCGTCGGTGCGCCCGGACGTTTTGAACGAGTCGCGCACGACGGCAATTTTGCGGTTGTCGTTGATTATGCACATTCGGACGACGCGCTTTTGAATACTTTAAAAACGGCGCGGGATTTGACCGACGGCAGAATCATTACGGTTTTCGGCTGTGGCGGCGACCGCGATAAAACAAAACGCGCGCCGATGGGCGAAGTTGCGGGAAACCACAGCGATCTGGTCATCATAACGTCCGACAACCCGCGCACCGAAAATCCTTTACAAATTATTTCAGAGATAGAAACCGGCTTGAAAAAAACAAATTGTCCTTATTTAGTGATTTCCGACCGGCGC
>JACCYR010000247.1 GCA_013696385.1 Acidobacteriota bacterium | reverse complement strand
TGCCCAGAACTTCGCCGCGCCTGACGGAAAACGTAACATTGTCAACCAATTTTTTGTTCGGATTATCAACATCGAAAGCGGATAAATTTTTTACTTCGAGAGCCATTTCGCCAAACTCGTGCGATATTTTCGGAAAAATGTCGCCGACTTCACGCCCGACCATCAAAGCGATAACTTTTTCAACCGTTAAATTTTTTGTTTCGTTTGTGCCGACTGTTTTGCCGTCGCGCAAAACGGTAATTCTATCACTTATCTGAAAAACTTCGCCGAGCTTGTGCGAAATATAAATCATTCCGACACCGCGCGCTTTCAGTTTTTCCAAGATACCGAACAGCGTTTTGACTTCCGATTCGGTCAGAGCGGCAGTCGGCTCGTCAAGCACAAGAATTTTTGCCTCTTGCGATAACGCCTTGGCGATTTCGACGAGCTGCTGTTGACCGATGCCGAGATTACCGACTTTGGTGCGCGGGTTTATCGATAAATTCAAATCATTTAAAAGTTTTGCGGCTTTTTGGTAAAGCCGTGTCGAATCAATAACGCCGAAACGCGACGGCTCGCGTCCGAGAAATATATTTTCGCCGACGCTCAATTCTTTGACGAGCGAAAGTTCTTGAAAAATAATAGCGATGCCCGCCTTTTCGGCTTCGCGGATATTGGAAAATTGCTCGATTTCGCCATTAACAAAAATATCGCCCGAATATGTTCTGTCAGGATAAACGCCCGACAAAACCTTCATCAAAGTAGATTTTCCCGCGCCGTTTTCGCCCACTAAAGCGTGAACCTCGCCCGTTTGCAAATCAAAAGTTACGCCGTCCAAAGCCCGCACACCGGGAAATTCCTTGACGATATTTTTCATTTCCAAAAGTGCCATAACTTAATTTTGTCGAATGTTGGCGCAGTGCAGATTGAATTTCATCCGTTTATTTTTTTGTTTGATGGACAGTTAAAATGGTGTTTATTTTACACTAAAGTTTTAACTCGTTAAATCTTTCAAGAGTTTATTAGTCAGTTCCGCGCTATTATGCCGTTTATTTCGGGCTTGCCGTTCTTTCAAATTAGCATCTGCCTGAAATTTAATTCTTTTAGTCGGCAAATTCAAAACGAAAAAGGCAACCCTGATTTAAGAGCTGCCTTTTTCGCTTAAGAAGCTAGTTCAAATTGCTTTAAGTAGCTTACACAAAATTTATCTCAATACGATTTTCAGAAAGGTAAAAAGATATTTCCGGTTTTTTTCCTTTATTATCTTTGTCATCTTTGTCATTGTCCTTTGGTTTTTCCTCTTTTGGTTTTTTCGGTTCAACCGGGACAACCGGCGGTTGTTCCTTTGGCGGCGGCGGCTTTTTGCCGTCAGGTTTTTGCGCCGAAGCCGTTATCGAAATTCCGACCACAAGTGCAATAGCTAAAAATAGTTGTTTCAAAATTTTCATCACGTTAATTTTCCTCTTTCCTTTAGTTTGTCAGGCACAACGGGGGAAAGAAAAATGTGCGCCGTCTTTGAATTAAAGCAATATCAATGCCATAAACCGCTTTTTGCCATTTTCCCAACAAACCAAGCCGAAAACCGGACTTCGCTCTATTTGATTCACATTTGTTGTTTTACGTTTTCCGTAGATTTTACACGAAATCGTGAAATATATTATAAAACAGACTCTTTTTTGTGAAAATTTACGTAATTCATACTAAACTATTGAAGGAAAATATGGAAAAGAATAAAAACCTAACAGCTGAAAAATTAAAACAATTTCTCGTTATCATCGCCACTGTTGGCGTAATTTTAATAAATTATTTTGCTTCGGTTGGATATATCAACGGCGTTACGCCCGAAGTTATTTCCGATAAATATCCGACTTTTATCACGCCCTCAGGTTACGCTTTTTCGATTTGGAGTTTGATTTATTTAGGCTTAATCGGTTTCAGCATTTATCAAGCGTTGCCTTCGCAAACCGAAAATCCGCGATTCAAAACCATTCGCACACTTTATATTGTCAACTGCGCGGCAAATTGTTTGTGGATTTATCTGTGGCATCACGATTCGATTTTGGCGGCTCTTGCCGTGATGTTTGTGCTGCTTGGAACGCTCGTTTTAATCAACGTCAACTTGCGAAGATCGGAATCAATAGCGGAAACTTGGCTGGCGCGTATTTCGTTCAGCCTTTATTTTGGTTGGGTAACGGTGGCGACAATCTTAAACTTTACAATCGCGCTGGTTTTTCTCGGCGTGAACGCATCTGAATCCAATTCAATAATTCTAAGTTCAATTTTGATTGTCGGCGCAACTGCTTTGGGAATTTTAATTCGATTCAAACTTTCAGTTTTTGCATATCCTTTGGCAATCGCGTGGGCTTTAACGGCAATCGCCATCAAACAGAGCGGCAAAACCGCGATTGTCATGTGCGCCGCGTTTGGTGTGATTGCTTTATTGGTTTCGGCACTGACGGTATTTTTACAATTAAATAATCCAACCCATGAATAACGGAAAAATCTGCATTTCGGTCTGCGCCACAAATGCGGATGAAATGCTTGAGCAAATCAGACGCGCCGAGAAATTGGCGGATGTCATCGAAATTCGCCTTGACTGCATTGAATCAAAGCAGATTCATAAGGCGTTTGCGTTTCTGAGTTCCAAAAAACCATTGCTTTTAACTTATCGCCCGAAAGAACAAGGCGGAAAAGCTGAGGCTGACTTATTTTCTCGAAAAACAATGTGGACGGTGTTTGTCATCAATGGATTAAACGATTTGAGAAAACTTTGGTTTGATTATGAATATGATTTAATAAATCTTCAAAAAGTTTCCAACCCTATAACAATTAAGTCATTTCACGATTTTTTGGGCGTTCCTGAAAATCTTAGTGAAATTTTTGAAAATCTTTCTGCCAAATCCGAAGTTGCTAAAATCGCTGTTCAAGCCGACGACATTGCCGATAGTTTAGCCGTTTGGAAACTGCTCGAAAAAGCAAAAGCGGAAAACAAACAGCTTATTCCAATTGCTATGGGCGAAGCAGGAAAATGGACGCGGATTTTGGGTTTGGCGCACGGCGCGTTTATGACTTACGCTTCGCTTGGAGCGGGAAATGAAACTGCGTCGGGGCAAATTTCCGCCAAAGATTTAATCGAAATTTACCGCGTCAAAGAATTGAACGAGAAAACCGAAATTTACGGTATCGTCGGCAACCCTGTTTCTCATTCGCTTTCGCCTTTTATGCACAACGCGGCGTTTAAGTTTCATAATCTGAACGCAGTTTATATTCCGTTTGAGGTAAAAAACCTAGATGAATTTATAAAAAGATTTCTTAAAGAATCAAGCTTAAACATCAAAGGTTTTTCCGTTACGGTTCCGCACAAACAAGCAATTATCAAACATCTTGATTTTGTTGATGAAACCGCAAAAGCAATCGGCGCGGTCAACACGGTAAAAATCGAAAATGGCAAACTTTGCGGTTACAACACCGACGCAGACGGTTTCATCGAACCTTTGAAAAATGCTTATGGTGATTTAAAAGATGCAAAAGTTGCGGTTTTAGGAAGCGGCGGCGCGGCGCGGGCTTGCATTTACGCGCTCAAAAAAGAAGGCGCGGAAGTTAAGGTTTTTGCAAGAAATTTGGAAAAGGCGAAAAGTCTGACGAAAGAATTTCAAATTTCATCTAGCAAATTTCAAAGACCAAAGACAAAAGACCAAAAACCGATTTTCAAAAATTACAAGATTCTCGTCAACACCACGCCGTTGGGAACAACAGGCGAATTGGAAAACGAAACGCCTGTTTTTGCCGAACAAATCGAATCAGTCAAATTAGTTTATGATTTGGTTTATAATCCGTCTGAAACGCGCTTGATAAAAGAAGCACGAAAAGCAAATGTGCCGATAATCGGCGGACTTGCGATGCTCGTCGCGCAAGGAATAAAGCAGTTTGAGATTTGGACGGGCAAAGATGTGCCAATTAAAGAAATGAGCGCGACGGTTTTGAAAAAACTTTCTATTTAGATGAACGAAAGATACAGCAGACAGATTTTATTCCGTGAAATCAGCACGGACGGACAAACCAAATTATTAAATTCGAGAGTTTTGCTCGTCGGCTGCGGTGCTTTGGGCGCATCGCACGCGGAAATCTTAGCGCGTGCGGGCGTTGGTTTTTTGCGCGTTGTGGACCGTGATTTTGTCGAATTTACTAATCTGCAAAGGCAAACTCTTTTTTCGGAACAAGACGCAAAAGAGCGACTTCCGAAAGCGATTGCGTGTAAAAATCGAATCGCGGAAATCAATTCGGAAATCGAAGTCGAAGCAATTGTTGCGGACGTAAATCATTCAAACATCGAAAGTCTAATCAAAAACTGCGATTTGGTTTTGGACGGCACAGATAATTTTGTAACGCGCTATTTAATTAATGAGGCTTGCGTCAAACACAAAAAAACTTGGATTTACGGCGCGGCGGTTTCGAGTTATGGTGCGACGATGACAATTATTCCAAACAAAACGCCGTGTTTGCACTGTGTTTTTGAAGAAATGCCAAGCGCGGGAAGTGCGCCGACCTGCGAGACGGCAGGCGTGATTATGCCGATTATTGCGGTAATTTCCGCTGTTCAAGTTACCGAGGCGTTGAAAATTTTAATTGGAAAAACCGACGCTTTGCACCGAAGTTTGATGCAGTTTGACGTTTGGCAAAACGATTGGCGCAAGATAAAACTCCAAAAACCAAATCCCGATTGCGCCGTCTGCGGACAACGAAAATTTGAACTGCTTGATGCGGAAAATGCGGATTTTGCAACCACGCTTTGCGGACGCGATGCCGTGCAGATTCTGCCGCCGAAACCAACCAATTTAGATCTGAAAAAACTTGCCGAAAACTTAAAAAACATCGCCGAAGTGAAACAAAACGAGTATTTAGTGCGTCTAACGGTCGAAGGTTTTGAGTTGACGATTTTCCGCGATGCCCGCGTCATCATTCGCGGAACTGATAACGCAGGCAAAGCGCGTTCAATTTATGCGAAGTATATCGGTATATGAGATGATATTTCATTAAAACATTTTTCGCGTTAAAAACAGAACTGATTAATGAAAAACAAACCAAAAGTTATAATCATCGGCGGCGGTTTCGGCGGTTTGCAAGCGGCGAAGGAATTAGCAAATAAACCCGTTCAGGTTACGCTGATTGACAAAAAAAATCACCATACATTTCAGCCGTTGCTTTACCAAGTGGCAACCGCCGTTCTGTCGCCGGGCGAAATTGCTTCGCCGATTCGACGCATTTTGCATCGCTATCAAAACATCGAAGTAATTTTGGGCGAAGCGGTTGATATTGACGAGAAAAATCAGACGGTTAAACTGCACGACGGCTCGGAAATTCCGTTTGATTATTTAATTCTGGCGGCGGGCGCACGGCATTCTTATTTCGGACACGACGATTGGGAAAATGATGCGCCAGGTTTGAAAACCATTGAAGACGCGCTGGAGATTCGGCGGCGTGTTCTGCTCGCTTTTGAATATGCCGAGCGTGAAGCGTATTTGATGGGAAAACATGAGCCATTGAATTTTGTCGTCGTCGGCGGCGGTCCGACCGGCGTTGAACTCGCGGGTGCGATTGCCGGAATTGCGCGGCAGGCTTTGGAAAAAGATTTCAAGATGATTGATACGACCAAAGCCCGCGTAATACTCTTTGAAGGCGGGAAGCGAATTTTAAGCACTTTTGCCGAATCGCTTTCCGAACACGCGAAAAAGGATCTGGAAGATTTGGGCGTGGAAGTTCATCTCGACAGTTTTGTCTCCGACCTTGAGCCGGGACGAGTTAAAGTCGGCGAAAATTGGGTTGATTGTGATGTCGCGGTGTGGGCGACGGGCGTGGCAGCATCACCATTGGGAAAAACTTTAGGCGTATTAACCGATAAAGCCGGACGAGTTTTTGTCGAGCCTGATCTGACGATTCCGAACTACAAAAATATCTTTGTCATTGGCGATATGGCGGCATTAAAACAGGAAAACGGCGAACCTGTTCCGGGCGTTGCGCCTGCCGCAATGCAAATGGCGGAAAATGCTTGCGCGAATATTTTACGAGATTTGAAACGTCAGCCGCGTGCGAATTTTAAATACTGGGACAAAGGTTCGATGGCAACCATCGGGCGCAACCGTGCGATTGTCGAAGCCGGACGATTTAAGTTAACCGGATTCGTCGCTTGGCTGGCTTGGCTTTTTATTCATATCATCTCGCTCATCGGCTTCAAAAATCGCCTCTATGTTTTGAGCGAATGGTTTTGGGCTTACCTGACACGCGAGCGAAGCGCAAGATTGATAACAGGCGATGCGGAAGAATTGCAAGACGCAATACGTTTTCTCGAAGCCAAACCGTTGCCTGAGATTTTACCGGAAAACCTTAGTAAAAAAGTCGTCAAATGACAAAAATCCTTGAAACAAATCGCTTGATTTTGCAGACTTGGACACTTGCCGATGCTGAAAATTTATTTGAAATTTGCAGCGATGCCGAAGTTATGAAATATCTCGGTACGGGTAAGCCTTATAAAACTCTGGACGAAGCGGAAAATTTTTTGAACTGGGCTGTCGCGTATCAAAAGGAAAATGGATTTTGCCGGTGGGCAGTTTTGGAAGAATCAAGCGGGAAAATTATCGGCAGTTGCGGTTTTGCGCGTCCACATGGAACAAAAGAAATCGAACTTGGCTATCTTTTTGCGCGAAAAGTTTGGGGGAAAGGATTTGCAACGGAAGCGGCTGGAGAATGTTTAAAATATGGTTTTAAGAAATTAGATTTTCGTGAAATAATCGCTTTAACCGATTTAGAAAATGTCGCCTCGCAAAGGGTTCTGGAAAAAATCGGTTTTGAGAAACGCGGCATTGAAATTTACAACAATGAAGAAAATTTGGTTTATCTGGCAAAGAGTAATATTTAATGAAAAAGTTTATTTATTTTATTTTTACAGGTCTTTTGTGCGTTTTAGTGGCAAAGGCAAGCGAACCGAAAATCTGGTCGGTCAACACCCGCGCCGAAGTTTTAAAAGGCGATGCAAGAGGCGTTTCAATCAATGAAAATGGCATGATTACACTTGCGCCGAAGTTGACGCAAGTTTTTAATACTGAACAATCTTATGTTTGGTCGAGTGCGGTTGACACTTCGGGCAATGTTTTTTTGGGAACGGGAAGCGACGGCAAAATTTTCAAAGTTGACGCTTCGGGCAAAGGAACGCTTTTTTACGACACCAACGAACTGAACGTTTCGGCTTTGGCAATCGGCAAATCGGGTGAGATTTTCGCGGGAACTTCGCCCGACGGCAAAGTTTATCGGGTTTCGGCAAACGGAACGGCGGAAATTTTCTTCGCACCGAAAGAAAAATATATCTGGTCTTTGGCGGTTTTAAGTGATGGAAGTCTGGCGGTTGGCACAGGCGAAAACGGCAAAATTTATCGCGTTAAAACGGCAAACGCAACGCCCGAAACTTCCTTGCTTTTTGACACGAGCGAAACGCACATCATCTCGCTTGCCGCCGACAATCAAGGAAATCTCTTGGCGGGAACCGATGCAAACGGTTTAGTTTTGCGTTTTTCGCCCGATGGCAAACCTTTTGCCTTACTTGATTCACCTTTGCGCGAAATTCACGATATTTCCACAGGTGCAGACGGTTCGGTTTATGTTTTGGCGGTAAGCGACGCGGCTTCGGCTTCCAAAGCGACCACGCCGCCAACAACGACTCCGCCGGAAAGTCCAACCGTTTCAGTTGAAACTAATGTTGCACCGACACCTGAACCGCAGCCAAAAAGCCGTTATGATTTATCAACCACAAAATCGGCGGTTTATCGAATTTTGCCCGACGGCGGGAGCGATATTATTTGGAATTCTTCAACCGTCACGGCATTTTCAATTCACGCTCATCGAACAGGAAATGGCGTTTTAATCGGAACTTCCGACAAAGGCAGAATTTATTCGGTTGCAAACGACGGGCGCGAAACTTTGCTTCTGCAATCAAATGAAGGGCAAATCTCCACCTTCACGACAAACGGAAAAAATCTTTTTGCGACTTCGAGCAATCAAGGCAAACTTTATCGTTTCAGTGCGGAAACCGAAACCGAAGGCAGTTATGAATCGGCGGTTTTAGATGCTAAAGCAAATGCGACTTGGGGCAGAATTTGGTGGCATTCAAGCGGAAATGTCTTGCTTCAAACCAGAAGCGGCAACACCGAAAAAGCCAATGAAACTTGGAGCGATTGGAGCGCGAATTACGCTGACCAGAAAGGAGCGCAAATCACAAGTCCGAAAGCAAAATATTTGCAATGGCGAGCGATATTGAAAAGTTCACTGAGTTTGCCGAGTTCAAAAAACTCAGCCAACTCAGTCAACTCGGAAACTTCCTTAAACGAAGTAAATGTTTCTTATCTGCCGCGAAATATCGCGCCGGAAGTTCTTTCGATTCAAGTTTTGCCGACTAATGTCGGTTTGCTGACAAATCCGCCGGTTCAGATCGACCCGAATATCGAACTTTCCGGGCTTGATCCAACCGCTTTTGGTTTGCCGCCGATATTTAACGTTCCGCCGCGAAAGGTTTATTTGCGCGGTGCGCGAGCTTTGCAGTGGACAGCCGAAGACCGCAACGGCGACCGGCTTGAATACGACATTTATTATCGTCAAGTCGGCGAAATGAATTTCAAACTTCTGCGCGAAAATTTATCGGACAATTTTTTCACAATTGACGGTGCGGCACTTGCGGACGGACGTTATATTTTTAAAGTTGCGGCGAAAGATTCGCTTTCAAATCCGCCGGATTTGAGTTTGTCGGGCGAAAGAATCAGCGAACCGATTGATATTGACAACACGCCGCCGACAGTTTCCGCCGTTGGAACGCCGCAAATTATCGGCGACAAAGCGCGAGCCGTTTTTGAAGCCAACGATTCGGCAAGTTTCTTAAACCGCGCCGAATACAGCGTCAACGGCAGCAATTGGCAAGCGGTTTTTGCCGACGACGGAATATCCGACAGCCCAAAAGAGCGTTACACTTTGGAAATTCCGCTAAAATCGGCGGGCGAATATACGATTGCTTTGCGAGTTTTTGACGCAAACGGAAATGTCGGAAGTGTGCGTATCGTCGTCAGACGATAAGTTTCAAACGCAAATCTATAAATGTTGGCTGACAACTTTGGTTTTCAAAATTAAAAAGACATAAAGAAACAGCGATTAACGCGGATTTTCACAGATTTTTTAGAATTAATTTTATAAATCCGTGATGATCTGCGTGAATCGTTATTTCAAATTAAAATGAGATAATGAAAAAAGAATTTCTTGAAGGTCGAGTAATTATCAAAGTCAGCGACATCACACAAGAAAATGTTGACGCAATTGTCAACGCGGCAAATTCAACTTTGCTTGGCGGCGGAGGCGTTGACGGCGCAATTCATCGCGTCGGCGGGCGACAGATTTTAGATGAATGTCAGGAAATTCGCCGTAATAAATTCCCGAAAGGTCTTCCGACAGGCGAAGCCGTTATCACTTCGGGCGGAGAGTTGGCGGCAAAATTTGTTATTCACACGGTTGGACCGATTTATGGCAGAAATCAAGACAGAGATGCGGAATTGCTGGCTGATTGTTATAAAAATTCGCTTGATTTAGCAGTCGAAGATAATTTGGAAACAATTTCTTTTCCGTCAATTTCAACCGGCGCGTTTGGTTATCCGAAGGACGAAGCCGCTCAAGTCGCTTCTCAAGCTGTAAAAGATTTTCTGGCGCAAAATGGAATTATCAAACAAGTCAATCTCGTTTTCTTTTCTTCCGCCGATGCCGAGAAATTTATAAAACACCAGAATTTTTAAATTTCACCAATCATTTGATAGTTGCAAGTTGATAGTTTATAGTTTCGGGAATACATTCCCTTTTCAAAATCCTAATAAAGAAAAACTTATTATGAAGGAGATCTCAACCGAAACTTTTACCAATATGCAACCAACCTTGAGCGTTGAATCAGAACAAACTTTTAGAAACGATTTTTACTTCAAACGCGAACTTCCCGAAAACCTTCAATTTTTAGAAACACTTTCGTGGAACTTTTTCTGGTCATGGAAACCGGACGGCGTTAATCTTTTCCGCGAACTCGACCCGGCACTTTGGGAAAAGTGCGAGCAAAATCCGCGCGTTTTATTAAAAAATGTTAAAGGATTGCAGCTTTGGCAAAAGGCTAACGATACCGATTATGTCGCAAAGTTGCAGCGTTTTGCCGAAGAGTTTGAAAATTATCACTCGTCTTCGCCGAAAAGTTTTGGAAAAATCACGCCGGAAAATCCGGTGGCGTATTTTTGCGCCGAATACGGAGTTCACAATTCTTTGCCGATTTATTCGGGCGGTCTCGGCATCCTGGCGGGCGACCATTTAAAATCTGCCAGCGACGGAAACGTTCCGCTTGTCGCCGTCGGACTTTTTTATCGTTATGGTTATTTTCGCCAGGAAATCGCGCACGACGGTTGGCAGGAAGAAAGATATTCGGATTCCTTTGCAAGCGAACTCGCACTACAGCCGGTTTTAAATGAAAACGGCGAAAGAACTCTGGTGATGATTCACATTCGCGGGCGGGCGGTTTTCGCGCAGGCTTGGCTGGCAAACATCGGCAGAATTTCGCTTTATCTGCTTGACACAAACGTTGCCGAAAATGATGAAATTGACCGTTTGATTACTGGACATCTTTACGGCGGCGACACGGAAACGCGGATTGTGCAGGAAAAAATTCTCGGCATCGGCGGAGTTCGGCTTCTGAGAAAACTCGGCATCGAGCCTGTCGTTTATCATTTGAACGAAGGACATTCGGCATTTCTGACGCTCGAACTTACGCGGGAGTTTTTGGAAGAACGCGAAAATGCGGATTTTGCCGACGCGGTTTCTTTCGTCAAAGAAAAATGCGTTTTTACCACACACACGCCGGTTGCGGCGGGCAACGACAATTTTCCTCTCTCGCAGATAAAAGATTGTTTTGATGCAAACTTTATCAGTTCACTAAAAATTTCGGAAGAACAACTTTACGAACTCGGACGCACAAATCCCGACGATAAATCCGAATGGTTTGGAATGACACCGCTCGCTATTCGGCTGACGCGCTCGGCAAACGGCGTTAGCAAAAAACACGGCGAGGTTTCGCGCCAGTTGTGGTTAAAGCTGTTTCCCGAAATTACGCAAGCCGATAATGTTCCGATAACATACATTACCAACGGCGTTCACGCGCCAACCTGGGTTGCGCCGTCTTTTCAAACAATTTATGAAAAATATATCGGCAAACATTGGGCAGAAGTTTTGCACGATGCGGCGGCGTGGCGCGCGGGCGTAGAAAAAATTCCCGCCGACAAAATCTGGAACGCTCATCAGCTAGTCAAACAATTGCTGATTTCCTTTATCCGGCTGAAAACATTTTCGACAGAAACTGGTCTGCACGACACCATCAATGAACGTGAAAACACAAGCAAACTTTTTTCGCCTGACATTTTGACTATCGGTTTTGCGCGGCGCATAGCTGCTTATAAGCGTTGGAATCTGCTTTTATCGGATTTGGAAAGACTTTTAAAAATTGTGAACAATGTTGAAAAGCCTGTACAGTTTGTCTTCGCCGGTAAAGCACATCCGCAGGATCGCGCTGCCAAATTGCTGCTGCAAAATTTGCTGAGTTTGGACGAAAATTCCCAGTGGCAGCGACGCGCCGTTTTCCTTGAAGATTACGACCAGGAAGTTGCGCGTTATCTGGTGCAGGGCGTTGACGTTTGGATGAATGTTCCGCGCCGTCCGCTCGAAGCCAGCGGCACGAGCGGTCAGAAAGTAGCAATGAACGGCGGATTGAATCTTTCGATTTTAGACGGTTGGTGGATTGAAGGTTACAATGGCGAAAACGGTTTTGCCATTGGCATTTTGCAAGATGATAATGAAAAATCTCAGGAAACGATTGATGCAGAAGATGCCGAATCGCTTTATCAGATTTTGGAAACGGAAGTTATCCCGACTTACTACGCAAAAGACGAAAGCGGTTTGCCAAGTGAATGGATTCGGCGAATGAAAAATGCGCTGATTACGCTGACACCGCAATTTTCAAGTGATAGAATGGTGAAGGATTATATCGAGAAAATTTATACCTAAGGTAAAAACATAAAAATGAAAGCAAGATTTAACGAAATTAACTCAACCGAAGAGTTAGACCAACTCTTTCAACAATCAAACGAAACGCCGGTTGCGCTTTTCAAACACAGCTTGACCTGTCCGATAAGTTCGGGCGTTTATCAGGAAATCTCCAACGCCGACGCGGATATTAACTTAATTATTATGCAAAGAGCGCGGAACGTTTCCAACGCGCTTGCCGAAAAAACGGACATTCGCCACGAATCGCCGCAAGCAATTGTGATAAAAGACGGCAAACCCGTCTATCACGCTTCACATTACGACGTTACGGCAAGTGATGTGGAAGAAAATTTGAGATCGTAATGATTGAACCGACACAAATCGTCGAAGAAAACGATTCCGAAATTTCAATAACTTGGTCAGACGGCAAGACAACAAAATACAATGCCGCGCAGCTCAGACGGGCGTGTCCGTGCGCGAGCTGCGTCAATGAATGGACTGGCGAAAAAGTCTTGAAAGACGAAAATGTCGCCGCCGATTTGATATTTAAAAATGTTGGTATCGTCGGACGTTACGCGCTCAATTTCAATTTCAGCGACGGACACGACACGGGTATTTTTAGTTTTAATTATTTAAGAGAACTCGGCACGGTTTAATGCTGTATTTTTCTAAGCAGCTGTTTTAAAATTAAAGAGTTAATGAAAAAATAGACCACAAATGATATGGGTGAGACAGATTTTCACTGATATTATCCGTGCCAATCAGTTAAATCAGTCAAATCTGTGGTCTATTTTGGGCAAAATCTATAAATTTACTAATTTCCAAACAGCTTCTAAGCAAAAATTTATTTCACAACCGCACAAAGTTTGTATATAATTGTGCGTAATAAAAGTTCATAATTATTTCTTGTAAATTTCTGCAATCTTATTAAAAAAATTGAGCATCTGTCTTTTAGCCGAAGATTCTGCTTTGCAAAGGTGATTCTTTGATAAAAACATTTTAACAGAGCTGGCAATTGATTGTGAAAATCGCAAAATTTCAAAAAATCTATGGAGAAAATATGGTGTTTAAATCCAAGTTTGTTCAAATTATATTTCTTTTTTGTATAGTTTTGTTTATGACTGTTCTAGCTTTTGGCGATACTATTCGGCTGAAAGACGGCAGAATTATCAAAGGCAAAATTATTAGTTTCAATGGCGGAAAATTCACTGTTCTTTTTGATGACGGCACGCGCCAACGCCAGATGAATTATTCCGCCGACGAAATAGAATCAATTACTTTTGATGCGGATTCGACACCGACGGCAAATGTCGAAACATTAAATCAAACGCCTTCGGGCAGCTCCGATAAAACAAAAATCGGCAACGACACTATTATCACTGTCGGACAAAACAAAAATCCTGATAATACGCCGACTCCTTCGCCGAAAGTCAGTCCGCCCGCTAACACCTCTGCGATAACTCCTGCGCCCATTACATTAAATGTCAAAGTTTTGGCAGATAACACTTCAAACGGCTGGACAAATTCGGGTTGGGTAGCTCGCAAAGGGCAGAAAATTAAAATTACCGGCGGCGGTCGCGTGTCTTTGGGCAACGGACGTCTTACATCGCCGGGCGGTATTGCATCGCTGTCTGACAGCGGCAAACTGAAAAAAGACGAGCCGACCGGCGGCTTGATTGCCGTTATCGGCGACGACAATAACGATTTTATTTTCATCGGCGATTCGCTGGAATTTGTCGCCGCCCGCGATGGCGCATTGTTTTTGGGCGTTAATGAAGGAAATCTAAATGATAATTCTGGCGCGTTTGACGTAAAAATTGAAATTGACCCAGAAACAAGTAATTAACCTATAAAAATCAGGTGTTATTTAATGGCGGAATCGGCAGAAAGATGCTGCTTGCGGCTTTTTTGCCAACCGCTTTTTTTCTATTTATGGCTTTTTCCGGTTAGGCTGAAAAGTTTCAATTGATTTCTTCCAACTAAAAGACAACAATTGGTATCTAACGAGAAAAAGATTTTAGCGAGGTAAAATTTATGCAAACCTTTTGTTTATGCCGTTTTTCAAGATTATTTGTTGTGCTAACCGCGCTTTTCTTAGCGTTTAATGCGATAACATTTGCACAATCGCGCCAGCAAAAACCGTCAACGCCGGTCGGCACGGAGAAGAAAAATCAGCGTCCTGTGCCGAAAACCGAAGAAGAACTTAAAAGGGAAGAGGAACGCCGTCGGCTTGCAGAAGAAGAAAAAAACGCCGTCGTTGATGACGAGGTTGTAAAAATCAAAACCAATGTCGTTAATGTTGACACGGTAGTTTATAACAAAAAAACCGGACAAATTATAACGGGTTTGAAAAAGGAAAACTTTACCGTTTTTGAAAATGGTGTTAAGCAGGAAATTACGAATTTTGCTACGCCCGAAGCACCGATTACGGTTACGCTGGTAGTTGATTACAGCAGATTGGCGGCGGCTTTGGGTTCTGCCGCAAATCGCGGCGGCGGCTTTGAACCGGGAAAGATGGAAATGGTTCGCCCCGTCGCCTACTTTCTTTCAAAATTCATAAAGCCGCCTGATGATTACGCCTCAGTCATTGCTTTTGATATTCGCCCAACGCCGCTGACGGATTTTACCAACGACCCGCGCCGGATTACTGAAGTGATTAATCTTTTGCTCAGAAACAATCCGGCTTTTACCGACAGCAATTTGTTTGATGCGTTAAAATTATCGTTGGTCGGCGGCAAAGCCGATTCAGTTGTTTTGGAAAACACAAAAGAAGAAAAGATGGAATATGGCGGAATGGTCAGCGTCAATTCAAAACGCCGCGCCATAATTCTGGTTTCAACCGGAATTGACAGTATGAGCCGGGTAAATTACGACGAGATACGCAAAATTATCCAAAGAACCGGAATTCCGATTTATATCATTGGCACGGGCGAGATGTTTCTCAAACTTTACGAAGACCGGCTCGGTGCAACCGATTCAATAACTGGTTTTCCCGGACGGTTGACTTTTCTGCAAGCCAAAAATACGCTCAATACTTTTGCCAAAGAATCCGGCGGATTTTATTATCCGGTAACTTTTGAAAGCGAACTGCCGAGTGTGCTGCAGTCAATCAATACTTTTATGCGAAATCAATACAGCATTGGTTACGACGCGGGCGAAAATCAGGAAGCGGGGAAAAAATACAAACTTGAAGTTAAGGTAGATGTCAACGGCGACGGTATTCCTGAAGATAAACAATATGTGGTCCAACATCGTCCGTATTATACAACTCCAAAAGAGAAAAAATAATTTGACGATGAAACTTAATACTCTGTTTTTTAAGTCATTTAACATTTTGCGAAGCGTTTTGAGTTCCAACTTTCGCTGGCTAAGAACCAACTAAAGTTGGAACTCAAAACATAAAGAAATTTAAAAAACTGACTACTCAATAAAAAAGACAGGCGTAAAACCTGTCTTTTTTATTTTATACGCCGTAAATTTTCAGCTTAAATTCATCATTCGTTGTATAAACTTCAACTTTTTGTCCCGAAAAAAGGCGCGATTGGCGAAGCAACATCGGCAAACCGCCGCGCGGCACGTTTGTTCCGTATTCACGTTTGGTAAAAATTGAAGCGATTTGCGGATTCAAACGCTGCGTAATGCCATAGCGAATTGCTCTTGAAGCGGGCGGCACAAAACCGTTTGTGCGGCGCGGATTGATAATTTCAACGGCATTGTCGTAAATCAAAATACGAGTCGGAATATCGCGCAAAGCTAAATCGCGGTGAATCAGCGCATTCGCCACCGCTTCGCGCACCGAATAAAGATGATAACTGCTACGCGCTTGAATCGGCACAGGTTTGTTTCTCGAATTTTTTGGTTTTTCCCGCAGCAAGTCGCAGTAACGCTTGATAAAACGCTCTGAAGATTCGTAAAGCGACAAAAGATTTCCGCTTAAAACAATTTTTTCGACAATCTGTGCGTTGCCGTTTTCGCCCGAATAACGCGCAACCGTAACGCTTGTGTGCGGCAGAATTTCAGCCACCTTTTCGTTTTTTCCGAACAGCAGAACGGCGGCAACCGTCGGCATAAAATCGTCCGCATTGCCGATTGCCAAAAGTAAATCTTTTTTTAAGAAAGTGCT
>JACCYR010000221.1 GCA_013696385.1 Acidobacteriota bacterium | reverse complement strand
GCCATTTCAACCGCGCCTAAGCTGGGCGCGTAATAAGCCGAGCCGGTTTTCAGCAATCCGACAATTTCCGCGCCGCCGTTTGCCGTGCGTTTTATAATTTCGTCAATTTGTTCTTTTGGCAGAAGTTCGGTTATGGGAATTCCGGCGCAAGTTGAATAACGCGGCAGCGGAACCATCGTGTCGCCGTGTCCGCCGAGAACGAAAGCCGTTACATTTTCCACCGAAACATTTAACGCTTCCGCCAAAAAGCAGCGCATTCGCGCCGAATCCAGAACGCCCGCCATTCCCATGACGCGGTTTTTCGGAAAACCTGAACGCTTAAACGCAACTTGCGCCATCGCGTCGAGTGGATTGGAAACAATGATGAGAAAAGCATCGGGCGAATGCTTGGTAACTTCTTCGGTTACTTTCCCGACAATATCCGAATTGGTTTTCAACAAATCATCGCGGCTCATTCCGGGTTTGCGCGGAAGTCCGGCGGTGATAATTACGACATCCGAATCTTTTGTTTCTTCGTAAGAATTTGCGCCGACAAGTTTCACGTCAAAACCGTCAATCGGCGCGGCTTGCGCTAAATCAAGCGATTTTCCCTGCGGAGTTCCTTCAACAATATCAACCAAGACAACGTCCGCCAACTCTTTTGCGGCAATCCAATGCGCGGCAGTTGCGCCGACGTTCCCCGCGCCAACCACCGTAATTTTATTACGTCCAGCCATTTTTATTCCTCTCTTTAATAAGTGTGTTTGATAAAAAAGTTTATTTTGGCATAGTTGACGGCAAACGGCAAAAGAGCCAAAATTCTTTTGAGAAGAAATTAAAAAAAGCCCGACGCGCTCTCCCCTTCGCGTCGGACTTTTAAATGGTCGCAAAAGCTGTTTCGCCAACGACCAAACTTATAAAATTTTTCAATAATCCGGCACGGGCAAAATTACTTTCTTCACCAGTTTTATTTCAAACTCTTCATCGGCTTTAATACTGACATTTTTGCCTTTTCTCAATAATGCAACGCCTGTTCCCACACCGGCACCGATTCCTGCGCCAATCAATGCGCCGTTTTCCGTTTTTGAAACCGCGCCGAAAATTCCGCCGATTGCAGTTCCGCCGATAATTGCTAAAACATTTGCGGTTTGCGAGGATTCGGCTTTTAATTGACTGACTAAAACGCCGGCAATATTTCGTTTATCACCGCCAGCCAGCCGCATCATTTCAAAGAAAACCGTCAAACTTCCACCTTTTCCGCCTGCCGAAGCTCGTTTAACTTCTGTAATTCTTCCTTCGATTATCGTGCCGATTGGCAGAACAACCGTTTCACGCACTTTTACAGGTTCGGCAATCGTGGTTGTAAAAGTATCATTCACGCCAGAAACTTTGGAATTAATTTCGTTGTCCATCCGAACGCGAATCTTGGTTCCGGCTTGAATCTCGTAAATCGAATCGGTTTGGGCATTTGCTGAAATAAAACTTGCAAAGAGCAAAGAAAAAACCGCGAAGATTTTGGTCGTCATTCGCCAAAAGTTCATATCCAACCTCCATCTTCGCGGATTTTATCAAACTAGCACATCCGCGAAGTATTATGGCAATGTTTATGCCATAAATTAAAATAAATCGAAAATGCAGTAAAAACGGGAGTATGTCGCATTTTACACGAACAACTTAGCAATTGTTTATCTTTGGTATAATTACAATATCGGTTAGCTCCTGCACGATATAGGGTAGAAATTCCAGATTTCAAATTGCATAATTTAATTTGGAATCTGGAATCTGAAATTTATCGCAGAACCGGATGTCCGCCGCCTTGGCTGTGGTCGGCGGTTTTATTAAAGAGTTTGCGGTCATTATGATAAAGCACGAGATGTTCGCCTTCGTAACGCACGACATCCGCAACCCGCTGAAAACCTTTTGTATGCTCGGCAATGACAAAAGCGCATGGATTGTTTGCTAAAACCATTCCCGCCGCGTAAATATAACCGCCTTGGTCATAAACACTTCCCGCATACTGCGCCGCCGCAACCGCAATATCCGGTGAATACTGCCCATTATTGTCTTTTGTTCTGTCGGCTTTAGCAATAAAAATCGTGTAATCGGAATAATTTAAACGGTTTCGATACTTATGCTTTCGCGCTATTGCAAAAAGTTCCGCAAGCCCGTCATCAACCGCCTTCAGCATTTTAGAATCTGGTTGATTAACCGAATAAATACGCCCACCTTTCGGCGTTTCGGAAAAGACTGGAAAAGTGTCATTTGTAATTCTTTTCGCTTCATTTATTAAAATGCGGTCAACCCGGCTTTGCGCCGCGGCACTTTGGAAAAGTATAAAACCGACAGCAAAAATTGAAATAACCCGCAAAAAACTTTTAATTTTATTCATATAAAACTCCTCTACTGAAAAAACTCGGTGAGAGTCAAATCTTTATAAATCTGCTCGTTCCCTTTCTTTAGAATTAATTTTCCTGTTTGCCCGCGAAATATGCATAATACGCTGACAGCAAAATAAAACTTTTAGTAATTCTTTACTTTTTTCGTGCCTTTGGCGTATTTCGCGGGCAAACTTCTCAAAATCAAATTAACTGGCAACTTAGGTTATTTACTATTGCCTATAATGACAAATCCTGCCCAGTAAAACGGATGCGCGTATTTTTCGGTTTTGAGAAGTTTAAGTGATGATTGGCGTAAGGCTTCGGCTTTATTATTTGGCTTTGCTTTGCTTTGTATTAGGCGATAAAAAC
>JACCYR010000329.1 GCA_013696385.1 Acidobacteriota bacterium | reverse complement strand
ATTTTTGACAAACTTTTCGTGCGGTTTCATCGCCGCGTTGGTGTATGCGTTTTCGGCTTCAAGATATTTAATGACTTCGGGATTTTTCTTATTGCGCAGCCAAAAGTAATCGTCTTTCAACTCATAGCCATTAATTTTCGTAACCTTATTTTCCTTTTTCGCAACTGGTGGTTTCATATCGGTTTGAGCAACAATCACCGTGTTGCCGATAACAATGATAAGAAATACAAATGTCAAAATGTGTAGCATCTCTTTCATTTTGCCAACTCCTTAATTTTTAATTTAGTAATGATTTTGAATAATTATACAACAGAATTTTGACTTTTGCTTTAAAAATGAAAGAGCTGACAAAAAACTTTTGCCAGCCTTTTCTTAACTTAATAAATCAAACTATCTTTTATCAATCGACGTGTATTTCAAATCCCTTTCGCCGATATATTCGGCACGCGGGCGAATGAGTTTGTTATTGCCATATTGTTCAAGAATGTGTCCTGTCCAACCAGAAATACGCGAAATAGCGAAAATCGGCGTGTAAAGGTCGAGCGGAATTCCCATCAGATAATAGACGGAAGCTGAATAGAAATCCACGTTTGGAAACATTCCTTTTTTCTCGTGCATTAGCTTTTCGAGTTTCTGTGACATTTCAAACCATTTTATCTCGCCTTTCTTCTCGCCCAATGCCCGCGAGAATTTGCGAAGCCACGTCGCTCGCGGGTCTTCGGTTTTATAAACGGCGTGTCCGATGCCCATTACTTTTCGCTTTTCTTCGAGAGCTTTGTCGAGCCAAGGCTCGACGTTTTCAAGCGAGCCGATTTCAAGTAAAGTTTCCATTACTTTCGTATTCGCGCCGCCGTGAAGCGGTCCGGCAAGCGCGGCGATTCCGGCTGTTACCGCGCCGTAAATGTCCGCCAAAGTTCCGGCGACAACGCGAGTTGTAAAGGTCGAAGCGTTAAGTTCGTGGTCGGCGTGCAGAATCAAGCAAATATCGAACATTCTTGCTTCGCCAGCTTCCGGCTTTTCGCCGCGCAGCATATAAAGAAAGTTTTCGGCGATGCTCAAACTTTTGTCCGGCGCAATTACGTCTTTGCCGTTGCGAATTCTGTCCCACGCGGCAACTAGCGTCGGCAGTTGGGCGGTAAGTTTTATCGCCGCGGTCATTGCATTTTCGCGGTCTGTGCCGTGTCCTTCCTTATCATAGAAATCGAGAGCCGAAACCGCCGTCCGAAGCACATCCATCGGCTCGGCATCTTTTGGAAAAGTTTTTAGCATTTCGACGATTTCCGGTAGGATTTCATAATTCGATTGAAATTTACTTTTGAAGTCTTTTAATTCATCCTTTTTTGGCAGACGTGCGTTCCAAAGTAGAAAAACAACTTCTTCAAACGTCGAATTTTCCGCCAAATCGTGGATGTCATAACCTTGATAAATTAAAATTCCTTCTTCACCGTTAACATCGCCGATTTTGCTCTGTGCAGCGACCACGCCACGCAGTCCGGCAGCCGCGCCGGTTGATTCTGTTGCTGTACTCATTATATTTTATCCCTGTAATTATAAAAGTTTTCTATCATATAAATCTAACAAAACGGTTTGCAACTGACAAGTTAAGACTTGTTTTCAGCTATTTTCTTTTAATATAAACTTTTGCCCGACTTTGATATTCAATAAATTTATCGCCGAATCTTGAAAAGAAGCTATTTCCAAAAAGCCTGCGCTTCCCAAAATCATAAATAACTCGTTTTTTTCGGCTTCGGCAAAAAAGTTTTGCAATTTGCTGATTTTTTTACCGTTAATTTCAATTGTAAAACTTTCGGGCAAATCTTTTTGCGTCAAATTGGTAATTAAATTTCCGAAACGGTCAACGTAAATTATCTCGGCTTCGGTTTCTTTTTTTGAAACTTTTCGCGGTTGGCTTTCTTCAAAGCGCACAAAATCTTTTATTTCTTTCCCGAATTCATTAGGTTTCGTCCCGTTTGAAAGATGCGCGGCGGCAGGCGCAAAAATATCGCGTCCGTGAAATGTTCGGCTGATTGGATATTTGAAAAACTTTTCGTTCGTCAGTTCAAAAATGAAGAAATTCTTTTCTTCGTTAAAAACAAAACTCAATAAACCGTTGTCGGGCGCGATGAAATAATAATCTTCGGTTTCAGCTAAAATCGCCCGTCTTTCAGAACCGACACCGGGGTCAACAACCGCAACAAACACCGTCTTTTTTGGAAAATCTTTGTAACAGGCGCGGAGCGTGAAGCTAGCCGATTTTATCTCCTGCGGCGGAATTTCGTGCGTGATGTCGATAATTTGCGCGTTTTCATTAATTGACAAAATTATGCCTTTTGCCGCTCCGACAAAATAATCTTTTGTGCCAAAGTCAGTCAGTAAAGCAATTACCATTAAAAAAATAAAAAAAATAATCCACGAAATCTGGCAAAGTCAAATAAGGAGAGAAAAAAACTTTGCTAAATTTCGCGGATCAAAAGGGCGCAAAACTCGGTTTCCGCCAAAGCATTAGTCAATTACGAATCACGAATTACGGTGTTGAGCAATAAACAATCTCATGATTATTAATTCGTAATTATTCATCTTATCTGCGTATCATAGGCGGATTTGATGCGAAGCTGCTGGTTTTTGTTGAGCCGAATGTGTTTTCCGCGCTCGACAACCACCGCGCCGACACCAACACCCGCACCAACCGCCGCGCCGACCGCCGCGCCGACCGGACCTCCGGCAATTGCGCCGATAATTAAGCCCGTTCCGGTCGTCGCGCCGATTTTGATGCTGTCATCTTTAACCGAACTTCTGCCTTCGACCGTGCCTTCGATGTCAACGCGCTTGACGTTGTCGCCTTTGGTTGGCAAAACTTCGGTCAAAAGCGCATTGAAATTACTCCAGCGACTGTCGGTCAAAACAATGCGGTCAAATGACAGAAGAACTTCCGAACGACGTTTTATTCTGCCGGGCTTTTGAATTTTGGAAACTCTGCCTTCAATAATCGCGCCGCCAATTTCATTTGGCGAGATAACACGCGCCGTAAATTTGTCGCCTTCGCGGCTTTGTTCCGTACTAATATCGTTGAGCAGTTCGACAATTAACTCGGTATCTGTCGGGATAAGCATTGTTGTCCCGTCATTTATCGTAAGAACGGCTCTTTCCGTTTTATTTGTCATCAATGGCGGTTGTTCGTCAGTGTTCGCCACTGCCGTAGTTGGCGCAGTAATTGCCGTTGTATTTGCGGCATCTACGACTGCTTCAGTCGGCGCGGTTACGATAACTTGTTCTTCAGCACGATTGTCTGCAACTGGTTCGGTTGCCGCATTGACAGAGTTATTTTCACTAACTGTTGTTTGCGCCGCCGGAGTTTCAACGGTTGTTTTTACTGCGACAATGCCGCGTTTATTTAATCCAGCCGGAATGGTCGCATCAAACGAGCGTTTCTCAAATCCCGTATTGTAGCCGGTTTCAAATCCTTGCTGATAACCGTCGCGATAATCTTCCAACGCACCGTAATCTTTATTATAGGCGCGATCGGCTTTGGCATATTCGCTGTGTTTATCATAGCTTTTTGCGGCGTTGTCAATCACGTCGCGATAACCGGACATATAGCCATCCGAATAACCGGTTCGATAACCACGTTGGATTGCGATGCCTGAGTCTTGGGCGGAAACACTTTGGATTGCTAAGCTCAGGAAAGACGCAAATACAAGGGAAATACTCAGAAAAGTTACTAAAAAACTTCTAGTCCGCTTCATTATAATCTCCTTATTAAGAAAGTAAGAAAAGGTTTGCCAGCTTAGATTTATATACTATATGGTAAAAAATTACAAGAGAAATTTAAAAGTTTTCTGTATCCACTTTATAATCAATGATTATGACAATGCAAAAAGATACTTAAAATTTTCAAACAATCAATTGAAAATGTATTGTGCGCTGCAAACTTTTGTTTTTTTTCAGTTTATATTTGTTGATAGCTACGTTTTGAACAAAGTGTTTTTGTTCAAACTCCGGCGTGTAACTAGGCAGAGGAAGACAGCCAAAGTGAATCGTCGCAAAAAGTTCACCCTGCTTCTTTTTTTGATTTATGCAATTTACCTACGGCAAAGCTGCCAATGTATCTGCCAATTTTTCAACGACAAGCAGAAGCGTTTTGCCGGATTCGGTAAATTGACCCGCCGTTGACTGCTCTTCGGCAGTGCCGCTGATGTCGGAAATTCCCTGAATCGGAAAAAGGTAATTTCTGAGCGCGGGTTTCGTGCGAAATTCGATTTCCAAGGCGATCAGCCCGGCACGAAAATTTCTAATGCTTTGAATTAATCTTTGTTTATTTTCAGTGTTTTTGTTTAATGTTGCCTGCGAAAACTTGCTCGTTTTAGCATCTTTATCAATGTCTTCAATGCTTTTTGCCACGCCGCCCAGCACATAAATAAACTTTGTCAGATTTTTTATCTGGATTGCCACCTTGCCCGCGCCGTTTTTGATTTCGATATTTGACGGCGGAATGGTGGAAGTTGCTGCCGGAGTTTTCGTCTTTTTTCTTGAAGTTCGGCGTTTTTGCGCGTCCACCGTAAAATTCAAACAAAGCAAGCACATAAGAATTATGACGAACTTCATTAAGTTTTTATTGATTTTCATAATTTGTAATTTTGTAAATTCGTAAATTTGTCGAGAAAATTCTATCATCAAATTAAAGATGCTGAAAAGACAATTACAAGTTTGCCGTCTTGGACGCTTTGCTTACGACAAAGGTTTGCGTCTGCAAAAGGAAATCGAGCAGGAAGTAATCGAAAAGCGCGAGCCAGATTTTCTGCTGCTTTTGGAACATCCGCACACTTTCACGCTCGGACGACGCGCCAAAACCGACGGTGTTTTGGCAACCGTGGAAATGCTCAAAACATTGGATGTTTCGGTTTTTGAAACAAATCGCGGCGGAAAAGTTACGTATCACGGGATTGGGCAGATTGTTGGTTATCCGATTGTCAATCTTTCACCTGACCGCGAAGATGTGCATAAATACGTCCGCGATTTGGAAGAGGTTTTAATCCGCGCGATGGCTGATTTTTCGATTGAGGCTTTTAGAATCGAAGGTTTGACGGGTGTTCATACAAAGGAAGGAAAGATAGCAGCAATCGGTGTTCACATCAAGCGTTGGGTAACGACGCATGGTTTCGCGCTTAATGTAAATACCGATTTAAGTTTTTTCAATTGGATAATCGCTTGCGAAGGCGAGCCGGTAACTTCGATGGAAAGACTGCTTGGGCGCGAACTGTCTTTAGCGGAAGTCGAAGACAAAATCATCGCCAATTTTGCGAAAATTTTCGGGCATTTTGTTGAAGAAAACCAAGAATTGAAAATAACGAAGTGATTTTTCTTTCCCCTTCTGTGCGCCTTTGCATCTTGGCGGGAAATAAAAAAGAATTGCTTTTTATCTACTGCCTGTTTTATTTGGAAAAAATTTCTCCCGCAAAGGTGCAAAGGCGCAAAGAAAACTTTTGTCGGGAGTTTTTACAAATTTATTTTAGGAGCAATTATTTAATGAGTTTAATCGAACAAGTCTGGGCGCGTGAAATTCCGGATTCGCGCGGAAACCCGACTATCGAAGCAGAAATTATTTTGGAGAACGGAACGACCGGCAGAGCCGCCGTTCCAAGCGGTGCATCAACCGGCGAAAACGAAGCCGTCGAACTGCGCGACGGCGACAACGCGCGTTATCTTGGCAAAGGTGTCGAAAATGCTGTCGAAAACGTCGTCGAAAAAATTTCCTACGAAATTGAAGGTCTTAATGCGCTTGACCAAACCTTGATTGATGAAACATTAGTTGCCTTGGACGCAACCGAAAATAAATCTAATCTGGGCGCAAACGCGCTTTTAGCCGTTTCTTTAGCAACGGCACGCGCCGCCGCCGCCTTTTTGAAATTGCCGCTTTACCGCTATATCGGCGGTGTGAACGCGAAAACTTTGCCCGTGCCGATGATGAACATCATCAACGGCGGCGCACACGCCGACAATAATGTAGATTTTCAGGAATTTATGATTATGCCGGTCGGCGCGGAAAGTTTTTCGGAAGCCTTACGCGCCGGAGCGGAGATTTTTCATAATCTGAAATCGGTTCTAAAATCTCGCGGTTATGCAACGAGCGTCGGCGACGAAGGCGGTTTTGCGCCGAATCTGAAATCAAATGAAGAAGCGATTGAAACGATTCTCGAAGCGATAGAAAAAGCCGGTTATTCGGCAGGCGAAGATATTATGCTGGCACTCGACCCAGCGGCGAGCGAATTTTTTGACGGCACAAATTACGTTTTTAAAAAGTCGGACGGACGCAACCTCTCAAGCGATGAAATGGTCGCATATTGGGTGGATTGGACGAAAAAATATCCGATAATTTCCATTGAAGACGGAATGGCGGAAAATGATTGGGACGGCTGGAAAAAAATTACCGAAAAAATCGGCGATAAAATCCAACTCGTCGGCGATGACTTGTTCGTTACCAACGTCAAATTTCTGCAAAAAGGAATTGAGATGGACGCGGCAAACTCGATTTTGATAAAAGTCAATCAAATCGGGACTTTGACCGAAACTCTCGACACAATCGAACTCGCCAAAACCAATAAAATGACCGCCATTATCTCACATCGTTCCGGGGAAACGGAAGATTCGTTTATCGCTGATTTGGCGGTTGCGACCAATGCCGGACAAATAAAAACGGGTTCGCTTTCGCGTTCTGATAGAATCGCAAAATATAATCAACTATTACGGATCGAGGAAGATTTGGGAAGCGCGGCACGTTACTTGGGCAGAAAAGCGTTTTATCAAATTAAATAAAGAGGCTGTGACGAAAAGTTCGATTTTGAGTTTTTTAAGTGCATTTGGGATTATCCGAATCGCACCAAGCCCAAGGTTGAAGCGTTTTTGAAAAGATTTCGGGATGAAAAAACTATCATTCGCCTTAAATCAAAAAAGGAAGTCGAAATCTTTTTTGTGATTTTATAACCAAATAAAGTAAAATCCTCTTAATATGTTTTTAATCCTCGGCACAAAATTTATTACTTGGGGTTCGCAAAAGACAAACGAAACGATTCGTTGTAGCAGTTGTGGAACGCTCGCACAATTTACCGAAAAAACCGGAATGCGATTTATCACGCTGTTTTTTCTTGTGCCGACGATTCCGATTAGCGGCAAGAAACGAATGATTGAATGTCCGAATTGCAAGGCACGGTTTCAGACGGAATAATTTTATGAATAATGCAAAATTTTTCATCAGACAGTTTTTAAGTAAATGAGCATTGGAAATCACGAATGGCAAAACGGCGAATACACAATCAGCACAGACCACGCTTCGTTGCAAATTGACGCGATTCACAAATTTTTACGGGAAGAATCTTACTGGGCAAAAGAACGCACAAAAGAGCAAACCGCAACAGCGATAAAAAATTCCTTGCCTTTTGGTGTCTATAAAGGCGAAAATCTAGTTGGCTTTGCGCGTGTTGTAACCGATTATGGGACGTTTGCTTATCTCGGCGACGTTTTTATTTTGGAAGAATTTCGCGGGCAAGGTTTGAGCAAATGGCTGATGCAAGTCATAATTGAACATCCCGATTTGCAGGGATTTCGGCGTTGGATTCTGGCAACCAAAGACGCGCACGCGCTTTACGAAAAATTTGAATTTACCGCGCTGAAATTTCCCGACCGCTGGATGGAAAAAACTTCGCCAAATGCTTATTAACATTCCAGATTCCAAATAAAAATTGAATTGGCTTTAAAAGTCCAATAATCGAAATCAATTTTACACTTTTAATTTTAAATCTGGAATCTGGAATTTGGAATTTGGAATCTTTTACTCTTGAATTTTAATCCGCAAAATATTTTAATCATCAATTTTGGGCAGCTTGGCGATGTTATCTTGAGTTTGCCCGCTTTGTCTGCGATTCGGGGAAAATTTCCGCAAGCGAAAACTACCGCGTTAATCGGCAAGTCAAGCGCGGAAATTATTGAACTTACTGATTTCGTTGATGAAAAAATCGCGGTTGACCGCGTCGAACTTCGTGATAACGGAAAAATTTGGTCAATCCGGCAAATTCTCAAACTTAC
>JACCYR010000213.1 GCA_013696385.1 Acidobacteriota bacterium | reverse complement strand
CTTTGAAGACACAGTAAATTTTCCTTGGAATATGGCGATTGCGGCGACGGGAAATCCCGAATTTGCGCGGCGACAAGGCGAAATTACGGCACGCGAAGCACACGCGCTCGGCGTTCAATGGGCTTTTGCACCGACGGTTGATGTCAACAACAACGCCGATAATCCAGTGATAAATGTTCGTTCTTACGGCGAAAATCCCGCCGACGTAGCGCGTTTTGCCGTTGCTTTTACCGAGGGCTTGCAATCGGGGAATGTCTTGGCGACGGCGAAGCATTTTCCCGGACACGGCGACACCAATGTTGACTCGCATCGTGGGCTTCCCGTAATTGATTTTTCGCGCCCGCGGCTCGAACAAATCGAACTCGTGCCGTTTCGCGCCGTGATTAACGCCGGTATCGGCTCGATAATGGTCGCGCACATCGGTCTGCCGCAAATTGACGCAACCGAAATCAAACCTTTGAAACAATCCGTCAAAGCCAGCTACACCGAATCTGAAATTGTAACCGCCAACGCATCTTTGCCCGCCACGCTCTCGCCAAAAGTTATTACCGATATTTTGCGAAAAGATGTAGGCTTTGACGGACTTATTGTTACCGACGCGATGGATATGAGTGGTTTAACACTCTATTTTAACCCAGACGAAGCGGCAGTTCGCGCATTTCTGGCGGGCGCGGACGTTCTCATCAAACCAACCAGCGCGGATTTAACAATTAAAGGCTTAAAGGAAGCGATTGAGTCGGGCAGAATTTCCGAAGAACGCTTAAATCAATCGGTTCGCAAAGTTCTGGCTTGGAAATACCAACTCGGTTTAACGAAACAAAAAATTACGCCGCTCGAACCAATTGATTCAATGGTTTCTGGTTTGCAGACGCGCCAATTAGCCGATGAAATTGCCAGCAGCGCGATGACTTTGGTTAAAAATGAAAATAATAATCTGCCTTTGGCAAAAGGTAAAAAAGCCGTTGTTTTGTGTATTACCAACGGCGAAGACCGCCTTTTTGTCGGCAACACTTTTACGCAAACGCTGCGCGGGTTCGGCTTAAACGCCGAAAGAATTGCCATTGATGAACGCTCGACACCAAAAGAAATCAGTGAAGCAATTGAAAAAGCGAAAAATTCGGAAGTCATCATTGCCGGACTTTTCGGGCGCGTGCGTTCCGGCGCAAAAAACAGCGTCGGACTTCCCGAAGCGGGAGCGCAGGTTCTGCGCGAAGTTTTGCAGCAAAAGCCCGAAACAATCGGCGTTAGTTTCGGCAATCCGTATTTGCTGAGAAATTTTCCCGAAATGAAAACCTACGTCGTCGCTTACGGCGACATGCCGAGTTTGCAGCGTGCCGCCGCTCGCGCTCTGTTCGGAGATATTGATTTTATAGGAAAACTTCCGATTTCGATTATGGAAAATTATCCGCGCGGAACGGGGCTGAGTTTATTGATAAGTGATAAGTGATAAGTAATCGGACAGAATTATCGTATATCAAAACCATAATTTAGAAATGATTTTTGACCCTAACTTGTTGAGTTTCAACAAATAGCAGTCGAAAATTGCTTATATAACGATACTATGCTTTAATTTTGTCCATCTACTTAAGTGATGAATTCTTACTTATCACTTATCACTTATTACTTATCACTTCTTCAAATTGTTCTGGTAACTTTTGAAAGCGAGCGCGGCTCATCCGGGTTTATGCCTTTCGCTTCGGCTAAATAGGCGGCGAAAATCTGCGCCGGAATGATAAACGGAATCGGCGAGAGAAACTCTTCAATGTCTTTCGGCATTGTTAGACTGCGCGATGAAAGTTCGGCAATTTGCGCGTCGTTGGTAATCGAAAAACTGTCGGCGTGAAGTTCTTGCAGACGTTTTAGTAAATCAATGCTGCTTGTTTTCGTCGTTCCGGCAGGTGCAAATAAAATTAAAGGAAAGCGTCTTTCGACAATTGCCAGCGGTCCGTGAAAAAAATCCGCCGAAGAAAACCTTTCAGCGACAACGTAACAAGTTTCCATCAATTTCAAGGCGAGTTCGTAAGCATTTCCGTAATTCATCCCGCGCCCGACGACGACACAGTTTTCCATAAAAGTATAGCGTTCGACAAGCGTTTTTATTTTGTCCTGCAAGTTCAAAGTCTGCGCGGCAAAGTTTGGGATTTTTTCAAACGCGATTTTCTCGTCAGCCAATGCGGAAGCCAACATATAAAAATGGAGCATTTGCCCGGTGTAGGTTTTCGTTGCGGCGACGGACTTTTCGCGTCCGGCGTGAATCAAAAGCGTTTCGTCGGCAATTTTCGCCATCGAAGAATCTGGAAAATTTGTAATGCCGATGGTGAACGCGCCCGACGTTTTCGCGCTCTGCAAAACTTGGTTGATGTCAACGCCTTCGCCCGATTGCGAAACGCCGATGACGACGGCGCGATTTAATCGAAGTTTCGCGTTATAAAGCGTGTAGACCGACGGCGCGGAGAGCGAAACGGGAATGCCCGTCGTAACTTCGAGCAGATAACGCCCGAAAAGCGCGGCATTGTCGGAGCTGCCGCGTGCCACTAGAACAATTAAATCAATTTCACGCCCGCGCAAAAAATGTCCGAGTTTTTTAACTTTTTCGAGTTCTGCCTGAATCGTATTTTCCAAAATCGCGGGCTGTTCCGCGATTTCTTGAAGCATCAATGACATAAAATTTAATTTTTTTGCAAGTCGCAATTATTCGCCTATTCGTTTGACATAAAATAATTATAGCGCAAATATAACTTAAATCTCCGATACTAAGCCAATGCAAAGGGAAAGATTTTTATGTCAAATGAATTGTCAAACTCGTCAAATCGTTTAATTTCATTAGATGTTTTTCGCGGAATAACCATCGCCGGAATGGTTCTGGTCAATAATCCGGGAACATGGAGCGCGATTTACTCGCCGCTTAAACACGCCGAATGGCACGGTGCGACCCCGACGGATTTTGTTTTCCCGTTTTTCCTTTTTATCGTCGGCGTTGCCATCACGCTCGCGCTCGGAAAAAGAGTCGAAAACGGCGGCGTAAATCGTCAGGTTTATTTGAAAATTTTTAGACGCGCCGCGTTAATTTTCCTTTTGGGTTTGTTTTTGGCGACATTTCCTTTTTACAATTTCACAAAAGGCGAATGGCTCGATATTTCGACTGTCCGCATTATGGGCGTTCTGCCGCGCATCGCCGTTTGTTATTTGGTCGCGGCTCTGATTTTTCTGCATACGAATTGGAAACAACAAGCGATTATTGCCGTCGCTTTGCTTTTGATTTATTGGGCGTTGATGACTTTGATAAATGTGCCGGGATGCGATGTAACGACTTTCGACGACAAGACTTGCAATCTTGCGGCTTTTCTTGACCGACTTGTTTTAACGGAAAACCACATCTGGAAATCGTCGAAGGTCTTTGACCCCGAAGGACTTCTTTCGACGATTCCGGCGATTGCGACAACCTTGGCGGGCGTTTTAACCGGACACTGGTTGAGGCGGAAAATAGATGACAACGAAAAAGTGGCAGCGATGTTTTTCTTCGGCGTTTGTTTGACGGCAATCGGTTGGTGTTGGAGTTTATTATTTCCGCTCAATAAATCTTTGTGGACGAGTTCGTATGTCGTCTATACGGCAGGTTTGGCTTTGTGTTTTTTTGGTTTTTGCTACTGGCTGATTGACATCAAAGGTTATCAAAAATGGACAAAACCGTTTGTGATTTTTGGCGTCAACGCGCTTGTTCTTTTTGTTGGTTCGGGCGTGATGGCGCGGATTTTGGGTTTAATAAAGCTCAATGGCGAAGACGGCAAAACAATTTCTTTGCAGCAAGCGATTTTCGAGAATGTTTTTCTGCCGATTGCCGCTCCAATTAACGCTTCGCTGTTGTATGCGATTTCCTTTATTTTGGTGTGGCTGTTCTTGATGTGGCTGCTTTACAGAAAGCGAATTTTTATCAAGGTCTAATACGAAAACAAAATAGGTTGACGAGTTAAACTTTTCAATTGAACGGGCAGTGAATAGCTGATAATGAATAGTTAATAAGCGTCCGCCGACGAGCGGAGAAACTATTAATTATTCACTTTTAACTATTCACTATTTACCAATTTAGTGTTTTGGACGCTGGTCGGGCGGAACATTCGCATAAACGTCTTCAAATGTGGCGTAGCCGTCTTTGATAACTGTCTGCATCAGATTGTCTTTGTCAACAACTTGAACTTCCAACAAAATTGCCGGCACGTCTTTGCCGAGAGCGTCGTTTTTGAAAGGTTTCGCGTCGCTCAAAGATTCCTTCTTTGCCAGCTTTATCGCGGCTTCAACGGCGGCGTTGGCAAGCGGAATAATCGGTTTATAAACGGTCATCGTTTGCTTGCCTTGAGCAATGCGCTGAAGCGCGTCTTTTTGCGCGTCCTGTCCGGTTACCAGAACTTTTCCCGTCAAGCCTCTTTTTTCAAGCGCGGCAACCGCGCCGCCCGCCATTCCGTCATTTGATACAACAATTGCTTGGATATTATCGTTATTTTGCGTCAGAGCGTTTTCGACAAAGTTCAATGCTTCGACCGGTTTCCAATCGGTTATAAATTGGTTGGCTTTGATTACAATGTCGCCTCGGTCAATCGCTGGCTGCAGAACGGCAAGCTGTTCTTTTTTCATAATTGCCGCATTGTTATCGGTTGACGCGCCGTAGACCATCACATAATTGCCTTTTGGAACTTTCTGCAAAGCGTATTCGGCAATTTTTCTGCCGATAACCGGAACTTGGTGCGAAACATATAAATCAATTTTGTCGGAATTAATCAATCTGTCATAGCTGATAACCGGAATGCCTTGCGCTTTCGCCTTTTCAACCATCGAAGCTGCTTGTGTCGCATCGTGCGGAACAATCACCAGCGCGTCAACATTCTGCGTCAACAAATTATCAACGTCGTTGGCTTGCTTATCTGATTTGTTGTCGGCAACTGTGACGATGCAATCGACATTCAATTCTTTACAGCGCACTTCAAAAGCCTCTTTGTCGCGCACCCAGCGTTCTTCCTTCGTAGTGTCCATTGCAAATCCGATTTTGATTTTTTTATTCGGGTCAATGTTTGCCGCAGTTTTATTGACAGTTTCCTGCGGCGCATTGACGCAAGCCGTAAAAAATACAACGCAAATTAATAAAATTATTCCTTTTGTCCAATTTTTCATCTGAATATCTTCTCCTGTTTTTGATTATTATTTTCGCTAAAAATTAATTTTGTTTTCTGCCAACCATATCAAGCCCGACGGCGGCGACTAAAATCGAGCCTTTGATTATTTCCTGCATAAAATCGCGGACGTTGAGCAGCGACATTCCATTG
>JACCYR010000198.1 GCA_013696385.1 Acidobacteriota bacterium | reverse complement strand
CTTTGAAAAATTCGATAATGTCTTTGTCAATCGGAAAATTTTCTTGATTTTTTCTCGGAATCGGTTTGAAGTTTTTTCGCAAGATGCCGTTTTCCCACATTTCATCGGTAATTTCAGGGCAGTCGGTAAAATCAATGTCTTTGTCGGTCATTGCATCAATTCTTGCCCAATCAGTTTGAGATTTTTTCATAGAATTTTCTTTGTTCATTTTTTGTCGCCTTTCTAACAGAAATAATTCTTATTGTATCATCTGTGTCCGTGTGAACTACTGAAACGACGCGCCCTTCCAGAAAACCGAAAGTAACAAATCTTATTTCTCGATAATCAAAACGATTATCTAAAATCGTATATCTATCACTTTCAAACGCGGCTTCAACTCCGATAAAATCAATGCCATGTCTTTGCAAATTTATTCGGCGTTTAGTTTCGTCCCATTCAAATCTCATAAGAAGTGTAATTACAAAATGTAACTACGTCAATTATTTCCTTCTTCCGCTTTTTTCTCTTGTCTTTGTTGTTCGAGCCATCTTTGGTAATCGGCTTTTCCGCGTTCAAAATCGGCGGCGGACGAATAGAAATTATGCGAGCCGTCGTTTTTCTCGACGTTACGGACATAATAAATATAATCGGTGTTTGCCGGATTTAGCGCGGCGCGGATTGCGCTTTCGGACACGGAAGAAATCGGTCCGGGCGGAATTCCCCCGTAACGCCGCGTGTTATACGGCGAATCAACTTCGATGTCGCTTTTGTTTATTGTGCCGTCCCAACGATTTTGCATTTTAGCGACATAAACCGCCGTTTGGTCAATTCCCAAAGGTATGTTTTTGCTCAAGCGATTGTAAATTACAGACGCGACAATCGAGCGTTCTGCTTCAACGCCTGATTCGGTTTCGATGAGCGAAGCAAGCGTTACAATTTCGTGCGGAGTTTTTCCCATTTGTCGTGCGCGCTGTGTCCATTCGGGTTTCCACTCTTTGAAAAACTGCTCGACCATTCGCCTTATTATTTCCTCCGATTTGGCATCACGCGGAAAACTGTAAGTGCTTGGATACAAATAGCCTTCAAGATTTTTTGCATTCGGGTCAAAGTCTTTTATTAAACTCACATCGTCCATTAAAGCAAGAATAGCTTTGTCGTCCATCGGCGGATTCGGCGGAAATTTTTCGGCGATCCGCTTGGCAATATCAAAGCGCGTAAAACCTTCGGGAATTGTAATTTTAGTTGTTCGCTCTTCGCCTTTTTCGAGTTCTTTTAGAACCTGCAATGGCGTAATCGGCGAATTAAACTGATATTCGCCTGCTTTCAGTGCGGTTGCGTCGCCAAAAGTCCGCATATAAATTTGTGTCGGCAGCTTATTTGATAAAATGCCTTCGACAGCAAGTTTGTCTATAATTTCATTTGGCGTTGAACCTTTTGGAATTTGAATGTATTTATTGGCTTTGTCGTGCTGCTGCGGTTTATTCAACACGGTGTAAATCCAAAGCGACGAGCCGACGACGGCGATTATTAAAAGAAGAAAAATAACAAAAAGAATTTTAACAAATCTCATAGCGTTGAAAGTTTAACAATAGAGAAAGTTTCCCGCAAAGTTACAAAGACGCAAAGGAGAATTTGATATATTTTATGAAGCGAATTTTTGCAGCAATTGATATTTCCGTTGAAGCTAAATGCAAAATTTCAAGTTATATCGAAACTTTGCGGCGCGAATTTCCAAAATTGCGCGTTGGTTGGGAAAAGACGGAAAAACTTCATCTGACATTGAAATTTCTGGGCGATACTGAAGAATCAAAAACTGCCGAATTGTCGCAGGCAGTTGAAAAGATTGCGCGTGAAAATCCGAATTTTAAATTACGCATTTTGGAAACCGGCGTTTTTCCTTCGATGCACAATGCACGTATTTTATGGCTCGCTTTGAAAGATGAAAAGGGAAGTTTGATGAAAATAAATGAGCAATTGGAAAGCGCGTGCGGAAAACTTGGCTTTGCGCCGGAAAAGCGAAACTTCAAGCCGCATCTGACAATTGCGCGGTTGCGCGAACCGAACAAATCAAAGGACTTAGTTGAAAAACATTTGAACAATATATTTGAAACCGTCGAATTTAAAGCCGGTGAAATTGTTATTTACGAGAGCAAACTTCAATCGTCAGGTTCGATTTATTCGGTTGTTTCAAAACACAAATTTAATAAATGGAGGTAAATTCTGAGTTCCAAGTTTTGAGTTCTAGCACAAGCAAGGCTCTTCGCTAAACAGGAAGCCAACCTTTAGTTGGAACTCAGAACGCCCGGAATCCATTTTTGAGATAACTTTTAATTAATTTTTCTCAACTTCATGATTTCATCCAAAATTTTATCCGCCATCGCGCGTTTTGACATCAGCGGAAGTTCGATTTTTTTACGGCTGTTTTTTATTAAAATTGTCGCAATATTTGTGTCGGTGTTAAATCCCGCGCCTTTTTTTGTAATGTCGTTGGCGACGACCAAATCAAGATTTTTCTTTTCCATTTTTGATTTCGCGTAACCTGCGACATTGTTTGTTTCCGCCGCAAACCCAATAACTAAAAGTTTTTCGTGCCGATTGGTTGAAACATTCAACAAAATATCGGGCGTTTTTTTAAGTTCCAAAGTCAGAAAATCTTGATTTGTTTTCTTGATTTTCGTATCGGCAATGTTTCGCGGACGATAATCGGAAACCGCCGCCGCGCCGATAAAAACTGTCGCATTCGGCAATTCTTTCATCACTGCCTGATACATTTCCTCCGCCGAAATTGCACGAATAACTTTTACATTTTCCGGCGGCTTAACGCTTGTAACGCCCGCGACCACCGTAACGCTCGCGCCGCGCGTTTGCGCCGCTTCCGCGATTGCAAAACCCATTTTGCCCGACGAATGATTTGAAATAAATCTTACCGGGTCAATCGCTTCGCGTGTTCCGCCGACGGTTAGCAAGATTTTCTCAGACTGCAGATTATTCAAGTCGTTGTTTTCAGATTTGGAATTTGGAATCTGGAATCTGGAATTAAGAAGCCGCAAGGCTTGCGCGACGATATTTTCGACATCTTCAAGTTTTCCTGTGCCGACAGTTTTACAAGCCAACTCGCCGGCAATCGGTTTAACAAAATAAACGCCGTCCTTTTTTAACTGTTTGATGTTGCGCCGGGTCGCCGGATTTTCCCACATTGTTGTGTTCATCGCGGGCGCAATTAAAACCGGCGCGGTTGATGCCAGAAAAGTCGAAGAAAGAAAATCGTCGGCAATGCCGCCCGCAAATTTAGCAATTATATTTGCAGTTGCGGGGACGATTAAAAGTAAATCAATCGTCTGCGAGAAATTTATATGTGCAATCGGGTCGGGATTTTCCGGCGCGTAATCGTCAACCAAAACATAACTTTCGGTCAGAGCGCGAAACGTCAAAGGCTGGATAAATTCGGTTGCGTGTTTGGTCATCGCCACGCGAACTTCGCAACCTGATTTTTGCAAAAGCCGCAAAACTTCAACCGCTTTATATGCCGCAATTCCGCCCGCCACGCCCAATCCGACACGAAAATTCTTTTTATTCATATGCATTTGCAATTTTACAACAAAATTTTTGTTTGGCTATGTTAAAATTACAAAGTTAAATTTCAAATCAAAGAGAAACGCCAATGATTCAGCCAACTTTGTTTGCAGAAAACACTGAAAATGCGGAAACCGAAAAGGTCTTGCTTTACGCTTTGGGCGATTTTCAATCGCGCGGTTTAACCTTAGCCGACCGTGAACTTCCGCTTGACCGTCTGCGCGGTGCTTTCAAAAGAGCAACTGATAAATTTGGCTTGGAAGAATTTTCGGATGAGAAAATCGCGGAAAATCTGGAAAAACTCGGCGCGAAAATTGTCAAAGTTCCCAACTATGTGGCTAAACATCCTTTTCGCATTACAATCTCGAATAATTTAGCCGAAAAATCAAACAAATTTTATCAAGAATTAATAAATAATGATTGAAGAGAAAACAGAAAAGTCAGAGTTGCGGCAATACGTCGAAACACATCGCCAAAATATCGAAAATGCTTTGCGCGAACATCTGCCACTTGCGCCTTTGATGATCGAAACGCAGTTTAACGAAGCGATTGAATACGCGCTGTTTTCGGGCGGAAAACGTCTGCGTCCGGTTTTGACTTTGCTCGGCGCGGAACTCGTTGGCGGAAAATCTGAAGCCATTTTGCCATCAGCGGCGGCAGTTGAATTTATTCATACAAGTTCGCTGATTTTTGACGATTTGCCGTGTATGGACAATGCCGAGAAAAGACGCGGCAAAACCTCGCTGCACGAAAAATATAGTGAAGGTTTAGCGATTCTTGTCGCCATCGGTTTTCTAAATGCGTCTTATGGTTTGGTTTTTGTTAATCACATCGGGATGCCGGAACGCGCGGTGCAGGCGCACTTTGAGATTGTTGAATGTGTCGGCGCGTCGGGAATGATTGGCGGGCAATCGGTTGATTTGGCTCTGGCAAAAGGCGCAAATTCCAGCGTATTTTCAAACGAAGATTATAAGTTTGAGTCGGTCAGAAATCTGAAAACGTCGGCTTTGATGCGGCTTGCGTTACGGCTTGGCGCGATTTTGGCAGGCGCAAATCATCTCGAACTCGCGCATCTTTCACGCTTTGCCGAACTGCTCGGCAACGCTTACCAACTTTCGGATGATTTACTTGATTTGGAAGAAGACAGCGCGATTTTTGAGGCAAAACAGACTTTTGCTATTTCGGAAGGTCAAGAAATGGCGCAATTAAAATTGAATAATATAATTAAGGAAGCCAAGCGCGTTTTGATTGAGAATTTTCCACCAATGGAGGCGCGAAGTTGTTTGATACAACTGACGGATTATTTGGCGGAAAGAAGAGTTTGAAGCAAAATTATTTGGAGTGTTCCACTTGAAACACTAAAATAAAATTCAGAGGTATAAAAATGTCCACAGCCGTAAAACCAGATTCGATACTGTTTACTTTCGATGTTCGTCCGCTCAAGATGACCGACAAAACTTTTTATGAATTTTGTCAGCGTAACAAAAATTTTCGTTTTGAGATGGACAAAAAGGGAAATTTAATTATTATGCCGCCTACTTTTTTAGAAACTAGTCGCAAAAACGCGAAAATAAATGTTCGTCTTGGTATTTGGGCAGAAGAAGATAAAACCGGAATTGCTTTTGAATCCAATGGAATGTTTACTTTGCCAAACGGCGCGAAACGTGCGCCCGACGCTTCCTGGATTTTGAAGGAAAAATACTTCGCGTTATCCAGAGAAGAACGTGAAGAACAATTTGCGCGAATTATTCCCGATTTTGTGATTGAACTGCGCTCAAAGTCTGATAATTTGCGAAAACTGCAAAACAAAATGCGCGAATACATCGAAAACGGCGTGCGGCTTGGTTGGTTGATTGATCCGACGGAGAAAAGAGTTCACATTTATCGCGCTGATAAAACCATTGAGATTTTAGAAAATTCCGCAAAAGTTTCGGGCGAGGATGTTTTGCTTGGGTTTGAATTGGATTTGACGGAGATTTGGTAATGATTGCGCTCTTGCTAATGCGCGGGCTTCTGCCTTTTCTATGAATGTTGCACAAATGAATAAAGACGTATTAGATATTGATTTGCCAAACGCGAAACTCGCTTACACAATTATCCAATCGCTTTTACTGAATCAGGAAGCGTTGAGCGACTTGCTCGCGCTGATGGCGCACGCGCTTGACGAAGATGTGGCAAAGGCTTTGACGAATACGAACGAATGGGAAAAATATCTCGAAGCCAAACGCGAACTCGACAACACGAAGTTGCAGATTGAGAAATTTACGGAAGAACTCAAGAAAATGGAAAATGGTTAATGCTAAATTTTGATTTCATACATTTACCATTTATAATTCACCATTTACCATTAAAAAATGTTTGATTTGTTAATAATCGGCGCAGGTCCGGCAGGCATTTCCGCCGCTTACGAAGCGCAAAAAATTGATTTGAAGTATCTTGTTCTGGAAAAGGGTTTAATCGGTAATACAATTTACAATTATCCGATTGGCTTGACGGTCTTCTCGACGGTCAACGAATTAGAACTCGAACCCAATACGCTTTTTCCCGCTCGTGAAAAACCGACACGCGAAGAACTTCTTTCGTATTACACGCAGTTTGTATTGGAAAATAATCTCAATGTTCAATGGGAAGAAGAAGTTTTGAAGGTTGAAAAACTCGGCGAAAATTATTTCAAAGTTACGACAAATAAAGATAACTACGAAACTCAAAAAGTTTTATTC
>JACCYR010000196.1 GCA_013696385.1 Acidobacteriota bacterium | reverse complement strand
CGACCGTTCTTTTTTGATGTTAAATCCGACGCTTGCCGTCGTTACGAACATTGATAAAGAACATATGGAATCTTACAAAGGTATGGACGATGTTGTGCAGTGTTTTACGGATTTCATCAACAAAGTTCCGTTTTACGGCGCGGCGGTGATGTGTCTTGACGACCCGAATGTGCAGCTTATTATCCCAAAACTTAAACGCCGCCGCGTAACTTACGGAATGACCGCGCAAGCCGATGTTTCCGGTCATAATATCGTGCATAACGAAAACTTCGGCTCAAATTTTACGGTTTGGCAAGGCGCGGAAGTTTTAGGCGAAATAAAATTGCCGGTACCGGGCAAGCATAATGTTTATAATGCTTTGGCGGCAACTGCTGTTTCTCTTGAACTCGAAGTTCCGTTTGCCACAATTGCCGAAGCCTTTGTCGAATTTAAAAACGCCGACAGACGTTTTCAGTTCAAAGGCGAAGCAAACGGAATCACGGTGGTTGATGATTACGGACATCATCCGACGGAGATTGTCGCCACGCTTTCGGCGGCGAAAAACGGTTCGGGCGGACGGCGGACGGTGGTCGTATTTCAACCACACCGTTACTCCCGGACAAAGGAATTGATGAACGAATTTGCCCTGGCATTTAACAACGCCGACGTGCTTTATATTTTGGACATTTACGCGGCGAACGAGCAGCCGATTGAAGGCATCACGGCAGAAGTCTTGACCGAAAATGTTAGGAAATACGGACACAAAAACGCAAATTACATCGGCGACATCGAAACCGCCGCCGAAAAGGTGGTTGAACATTTACAGGAAAACGATTTGGTAATCACGCTTGGCGCGGGAAGCATTACGCGGCTTTCCGATGAAATTTTGGAGATTTTGAAAACGAAATGAACTATGTAAAAGAAAGAAATTTTTAACAGAATGAACAGGCTCTGCAGGATAACTTTTTCTCAAATAAACTATCCTGTTTATCCTGTCTATCCTGTTTGAATTTTTTTCTCTTATCCGTATTGGTGAGTAAAACTATGGCAACACGAAAAAGAACAATCAAACGCAACACAAACGCAACGGCAAAAAGACGGCGCAGCACCGCGCCGCGCGGACAAAGTTCGGCAGCGACGGCAAAATTCTTGGTGCCGCTTGTTTTTATTGTCGGGATTTTATTTTGTTTGGGCATTTTGACATTGATGAGTTACAGAACCGTAACGGCTTCGGCTTTCTTTGATGTCAAAAAAATTGATATTCGCGGCGCAAACCGCGTTTCAAAAGACGAGATCGAGAAAATCGTCAGTCGAAACAGCGAAAAATCGGGCGTTTGGAACGCAGATTTGACTGCGATTAGAAATGACATTGAAAAAATTGCACAGGTCAAATCGGCGGTTGTTTCGCGGATTTTGCCTGACGGCTTGCGCGTCAATTTAATTGAGCGTGAACCGCGGGCGGCGGTGCGGCTCGAAGCGGGCGATTTTTGGGCGGACGACAGCGCAGTGTTGTTTGCTTCAATCGGGAAAAACGAATCGCGTCCGCCGTTTGTGATGCTCGGTTGGGACGAAAGTAAAACCGAAAAAGCGGTTAAAGACAATCGGAATCGCGTAGAAATTTATCTAAAAATGCTGGATGAGTGGCAGGATTATGAACTCGCCAAGCGTGTCAAAACAGTAAATTTATCAGATTTGCAATCTCCGCAAGCGATTATACAGGATTCGGGCGAAACTATAACGCTTGAATTAGCAAAGGAAAATTTCGGAAAACGACTGCAAAAAAGTTTGGAAATTGTGGCGGGCAGAGGAAAAGAAATCGAATCAGTTTATTTAAACGGTCAAAGAGAAATTTTAAGATTTCGAGTTAAGTAAGATTACGAATTTCAAATTACGAATTAAAGAAAATATTCTAACATTCGTATTCGTAATTTGAAATTCGTAATTCGTAATTGAATAAAATGAATCGTGAAACACAAGCAGTCGGCTTAGACATCGGCACAAGCAAAGTTCGGTGCATCATCGGCGAACCGTCCGACGGCGGCGTAATGAATATAATCGGTGTCGGGCAAGCCGATTCACGCGGACTGCGGCGCGGAATTGTAACGACGACTGATGCCGTCGCTGAATCAATCAAAAAAGCCGTCGAAACCGCCGAGCGAATGAGCGGTGTGGAAATCCAAATAGCGACGGTTAATCTTTCCTGCGAACATCTGCAAGGTGAAAATAAAAGTGGTGTTGTTGCGGTTGCCGGCGTGGGACGCGAAATCACGACCGAAGATGTTGAACGCGCCGTTCAATCGGCAAGTGCGATGCAGCTTCCGGCGGGTTGGAAAATTGTTGACCGCCTGCCGCAGGAATTTATAATTGACGGGCAAGACGGAATTGTTGAGCCAATCGGGATGCACGGAGCGCGGCTCGAAAGCCGTGTTCATATTCTGACAAGTCCGAGTGCGGGCGGACAAAATATGGTGAAAGCCATTCACCGCGCCGGTCTGGAAATCGAAAATATGATGCTCGAACCGCTGGCGGCGGCTAACAGCACTCTGAGCGATGATGATAAAGAATATGGCTGCGCTTTGGTGAATATCGGCGCGGAAATCACGAGCTTGATGATTTTTGGGCGCGGCGCGGTTCAGCACACAACGGTTTTTCCGTTCGGCGGAATGCATTTTACCAAAGATATTGCTGTCGGTTTGCGCGTTTCAATTCCCGAAGCCGAAAGAATCAAACATCATTACGGCTGTGTCGCGGGATTTTTGTTCAAGGGAGAAGAAAGACAGGAAATTATCGAAATAACGCCCGTCGGCAGACAGGAAACGCGCCAACTCTCGAAAGAAATTTTGTGCGACATTATGCAGCCGCGTGCCGTCGAACTTTTGCAGCATGTCGCGCACGAAGTTTTTGGCAGCGGCAATCAAATTTCAAGCGGCGTGGTTTTAACCGGCGGCGGTTCATTAAATCGCGGAATGGTCGAGATTGCCGAACAGGTTTTTGACGCGCCGACGCG
>JACCYR010000176.1 GCA_013696385.1 Acidobacteriota bacterium | reverse complement strand
TTCTTACGCTTAATTTCTACTCAGGACTCAGGTTAAGGAAGATACACATTACTGCAAGTTAATTTGTCAATACATATTTTTTGTAAAAATAAATGTAAATGTTATTGTAAATTTTCAGATAGGATATTTTTTTCTGAAATTCTTTATGAGATTGAAAACGATTGCTCAAATGTTTTTATCTGCTGTTTTGCTGATGCAGTCAACTTTTGTCTTTGCCTTTGAAACTGACCAATACAATTTGCCGCCGAAACCACTTGCCGACATCGGCGATGAAGTTTCGCAATATACGGAACTGAATTTGAGAAAAGCGGTCAAAAAGATAAACGCCGAAATTGCTGCCGGAGAAACTTGTCTTGGAAATAATGTTGAAAAAATTGGAAAGGTAAAATGTAATTCGCCCGACAAAGAACGTGCAAAACTTGAACTTCTGCGCTCGGAAGAAGGGATTGCGCGTGAACTCTACAATCTGCTTGGAACAGGCATTTCGCCTTTTACAAGTTCCGGCGATTGGATGGAATCACACAAATTTGTCGGTCAACCGGCACGCTACAAAATAAGTTTTCGGAAGTCTATCTTTTTTATTTTTCCAACCGACTATTTAACGATAAGCTCGACTGTCAACCTTTACGGAGCGCAGTTTGGAACAGACAAAATCGCGCATATTTTTCAGCAAGGATATTCATACTATAAGATTTATAACCGCGCATTGGCGGAAGGTTTAACGCCTGAACAAGCGGCAAACAAAGCAGTCAAATGGGGAAAATTAACCGAACGAACTTTTTACGGAACTTTGATTTCGGGAGTTTATTCAAACGCCGATTTGTGCGCCAATTATGCCGGAATGAGATTTTATCAAGGATTGACGCGCGAGATTGAAATTGGAGATAAAATAAAACCTGCTGTTTTGCTTCTTAAAAATGGTGTTTGGACATTTAACAAAAATGCCGATTTGCGGGAAATTCTCATCAAACCGTTTATTACTGAACATTTTAATGAAGCACTTAATCCGTCTATTTTCGTCAAAGGACTGCGTTCCTTTGTGCGCCGAAGCGTCAAAAAACAAAGCTGCAAACAGTGGCAAAAACAATATCCAAATCTCTCTCGAACTGAATTGAACAAAACTTCACAGACGTTGACACTTTGGTTTGGCGAAGATTACGGATTTACCGCCAGCGACAATTTTATAACCATCGCCAACACTTGCTTCGATAACAAAGTTCCGGTTGTTGAAAACTCTGGTTAGCTTTCGGCAAACGTGCATAAATTTTTTTCAAATTCTACAAATTATTCGCGTTCAACTCGGCAAATTACATAATCAAAATTTTTTACAACTTTCAAGCGTTTATAACATCAGATATATTTATTTGAATTATCCAAAAAATCTAACTAAACTTTAAAATTATGCCAAGAAAAGATTCATCAGCCGCGATTGCCGAACGATACAGTGTTCGCTGCCGCTATTGCGGGCAAAAAAATTCCGTTAAAGAAGATTATGTCAACGGCGAAGCAAAATGCGGACGCTGCCGCTTGCCGCTTTCAAACGCGCCGCATAAAAAGTTTGCCGATTTGAGCAAACACGAATACGTTCATCCGGCGGACAGCAAAGCACTTGCCGCGCTGCGGGCGATTCCGGGAATTGATACGGCTTTGAAAAAATTGCTGCAAGTTACGGGCGAATCCGCGATTCGCGTGATGTTTATGGCAAGCGCGGTCAAGGTTACGCCAAACCAATGTCCCGACCTGCACGCCAAATTGCAAATTGCCTGCACGACTTTGGGCGTTGATATGCCGGACTTTTTTATTCAGCAAAATCCGATTGTCAACGCTTTTACGGGCGGAGTTGAAAAACCGATTATTGTCATGCACTCAGGGCTGCTTGAACGCTTGACGGACGAAGAAGTTCTCGCGGTGGTCGCGCACGAAGTCGGACATATTCACGCCGAGCATGTGCTTTATCTGACGGCGGCGCGATTGATTGAAGCGTTGGCAAACGTTTCTTTAGCTCGCATTATTCCGGGCGCGGAAATCATAAAGTTTTTAATTTCCGCCGGCATTAGCAGCGCGCTTCTCGCGTGGGCGCGACGTGCCGAACTTTCGTGCGATAGAGCCGCGCTGCTTGTTACGCAAGACCCGCACGTTATCGGCAAAACGATGATGAAACTCGCCGGGGGAACTTTTTCATCGAAAATTGATTACGATTTGTTTTTGGAACAAGCCCGCGACTTCGAGAAAAATTATGACGAAAACAAACTCGACAAATTTTGGGCGGACATTCTCAACGCCGGACGTTCGCATCCGTTCCCGATCTGGCGCGTGTCGGAAATTTTGAAATGGGTTGAAAGCGGGCAATATGCAGATTTGATGAAAAAGTAGGAATTTTAACGCAAAGGCGCAAAGGATTTTTCTAATTAATTTCAAAACTTTGCGTTCTTTGCGCCTTTGCGTTAAAAGAAGATTGAAATGATTGTTGTTTTAACTACAACACCGGATATCGAAGAAGCCAAAACGCTGGCGCAAAAAATTATTACCGAAAAACTCGCCGCCTGCGTGCAGGTTTTGCCCAAAATGAAATCATTTTATTTTGGGGAAAACGCCGTCCGAACTGAATCCGAGCATTTGCTTTTAATCAAAACTCTGCCCGCAAAATTCTCCGAATTAGAGAAATTTATCCAAGCCAATCACAGTTACGATGTGCCTGAAATCGTCGCTTTGCAATCAAGCGAAGTTGCGGAAAGTTATCTGGGTTGGATAACTGATTATCTCAAAAAATAAGATAGAAAATCTCTCAACTCGTTTCTTTTCAATTAATAATAATCGATATTTAAAAAACGCCGTTAGTGAAATAAATTGTGTTACATATTGGAAAGAATGTAATATAATCGCTATCTTACGGAAATAATATGCTCAAAATCAAAAATTATATAAACGGGCAGTTGGTTAAACCTGCTTCGGATGATTATCTCGATAATTACAATCCGGCGACAGGTGAAGTATATTCGCTGATTCCCGATTCGAATGAACAAGATGTCCAAAATGCGGTCGAAGCGGCGAAAAGTGCTTTTCCGGTTTGGTCAAAAATGAACGCTGAGCAAAGACACGATATTTTAATGCGCGTTTCGGCTTTGATTGAAAGAGATTTAGATTTATTAGCGGAAGCCGAAAGCATTGATAATGGCAAGTCGAAATCTTTGGCGAAACAAGTTGACATTCCGCGTGCCGTTTCTAATTTCAAGTTCTACGCAACCGCCGCGATGCACACCGCAACCAAAGCGCACGAAACCGTCGGAGAAGCGATAAACTACACTTTGCGCCAGCCGCTCGGCGTGGTTGGCTGCATTTCGCCTTGGAATCTGCCGCTTTATCTTTTCACTTGGAAAATCGCGCCCGCGCTCGCCGCCGGTTGCTCGGTTGTAGCAAAACCTTCGGAAATTACGCCGACGACAGCTTATCTTTTATCAAAACTCTGCATCGAAGCTGATTTGCCCGCCGGAGTTTTGAATATCGTTCACGGACTCGGCGCGAAAGCCGGAAGCGCGATTGTCGCGCACAAAGACGTAAAAGCGATTTCATTTACCGGCGGCACAAAAACCGGCGCGGACATTGCCCGACAAGCCGCGCCGATGTTTAAGAAATTGTCTTTAGAATTAGGCGGCAAAAACCCGAATCTCATTTTCGCCGACTGCAATTATGAAGAAATGCTCAAAACAACCGTGCTTTCTTCATTCTCAAATCAAGGTCAAATTTGTTTGTGCGGTTCGCGCATATTTGTCGAAAGACCGCTTTATGAACGATTCAAAACAGATTTTGTCGAAAGAGTTTCCGCCTTGAAAATCGGAGACCCGCTCGCATCTGAAACAAACGTCGGCGCGGTTGTATCGAAACCGCATCTGGAAAAAATTCTCTCGTATATTGATTTGGCTGGAAAAGAAGGCGGAAAGATTTTGTGCGGCGGAAAGCAAGCAAAGGTTTCGGGAAGATGTGAAAACGGCTGGTTCGTCGAGCCGACGGTGATTGAAGGCTTGTGTTTTGATTGCCGCACAAACCAGGAGGAAATCTTCGGACCGGTCGTAACGATTACGCCTTTCGACACGGAAGAAGAAGTTTTAAAATATGCCAACAGCGTTGAATACGGTTTGTCAGCGACAATATGGACTGAAAATTTAAGCCGCGCACATCGCATCGCCGAAAAAATAGAATCGGGAATTGTTTGGGTGAACTGCTGGCTTCTTAGAGATTTGCGGACTCCGTTTGGCGGCGTGAAAAATTCGGGCATCGGACGCGAAGGCGGTTTTGAAGCGTTGCGCTTTTTCACCGAAGAGAAAAATGTTTGCATCAAGATAAATTACTAACGCATTAGTGCTTTGTAATGAAAGTTTTTAAAGTTTTGAGTTCCAACTTTAGTTGGCTCTGTTACGATGCAAAGAGCCAACTAAAGTTGGAACTCAAAACGCTTGCCAAAATTTTAATTATCAAAATTTAGATTACTAACGCATTAGTTTAATTATGTCCGTTTATCCGACACCGTTTTCTGATGTCAACTCATTGCTCGACGAATTACTTTCGGGTGTGAAGAACATTTTAGAAGACAACTTTGCCGGTCTGTATCTTTACGGTTCGCTGGCAAGCGGTGATTTCAACCTCGAAACCAGCGACGTTGATTTTGTCGTCGTTACCCGCGATGAAATTTCAAGCGAAACGATTTCGGCTCTGAAAACAATGCACGAACGCCTTGCAAAAAGTGAATTGAAATTGGTTAAAAAACTCGAAGGCTCTTTTATTCCGCAATCAGATTTGCGTCGCTACAATCAAAGCGATGCTGAATATCCGACTATCAACGAAGGAAAATTTTATCTCGGTCGGCACGGCAGCGATTGGATTATTCAACGGCACATTTTGCGAGAACACGGCGTTACGATTGCGGGCTTGCCGCTACGAGATTTGATTGATACGGTTGAGCCGAATGATTTGCGGCAAGCGGTAATTGGGATATTAAACGAATGGTGGTCGCCGATGCTCGATAATCCGGCTTGGGTGCGAAGCGAAGAATATCAAGCCTTCGCCGTTTTAACGATGTGCCGCGCACTTTTTACAATTGAAAACGGGACAATTGCTTCAAAACCCGCTTCGGCGCGTTGGGCGCGGCAAACGCTCGGCAAACGCTGGTCGGATTTAATCGAAAAAGCGTCTGCTTGGCGACACGGTGAGCAATTGGATAAACTTGACGACACGCTGGATTTTATTCGATATACAGTTGACGCGGCAAACAATTCAGCCGGTGATAATTTGAAA